>DATDXI010000028.1:0-44501 GCA_035289385.1 Candidatus Nanoarchaeia archaeon
CATCGCCAAGAGGTGAGTTCAGCTAATAGCTTCGTCAGAAAAGAAAACGAGGCGATTTTTATCCGCAAAATCAGTGGGTGATGCTAAGCTTTAC
Organism: Candidatus Nanoarchaeia archaeon; assembly: GCA_035289385.1. Taxonomy (GTDB): domain Archaea; phylum Nanobdellota; class Nanobdellia; order Woesearchaeales; family GW2011-AR9; genus JACOZM01. The sequence goes on from DATDXI010000028.1 coordinate 95, forward strand.
CAGTTTACAAAATCGCCTGAACTCACGGCGAAGAAGATGAAGCAAAACTTAAATTAGCTAAACAAATACAAAAAAATCAATAGCAACATTTAAATCTGTTTTCTTTTGTTTCATAGCTATGAGCCACTTTTCAGATACTAGCACTACCTCAAAACCAGTTGTGCCTGCCATTTCTCTTTCTCATCTCCGAAAAACATATCAGAAAACAGAAGCTCTCCAAGGAATAGACTTAGACATCGCAGAAGGAGAATTCTTTGCCCTGTTGGGAGCAAATGGAGCAGGAAAGACAACAACGATAGGAATTCTTACCGGCTTAGTCAATAAAACAAGCGGAGAAGCAAGATTATTTGGGAAGGATGTGGATAAAGATTACCTCCTCGCTCGCTCGTTCATCGGTCTAGTCCCTCAGGAATTTAATTTTGATATTTTTGAAACCGTCTACAACATCTTGTATTTTAATGCGGGATACTTTGGCATCCCAAAAAAAGAGAGGGAAGGAAAAATAAAAAAAATATTGCAGGATCTTCATCTCTGGGATAGAAAAGATTCTCCTGCGCTCCAGTTGAGCGGGGGGATGAAACGAAAATTGATGATTGCCAGAGCTTTGGTCCATGAGCCAAAGATACTAATTTTAGATGAGCCTACTGCTGGAGTTGACGTGGAGACAAGACAGCAGATTTGGAAGTACATGAAACAGCTGAATGAGCAAGGAACGACCATTCTTCTGACAACTCATTATATCGAGGAAGCAGAACAGCTCTGCAAGCGGATAGCGATCATCCATGAAGGAAAAATTATCAAGATAGATACGACGAAGAAGCTGCTTGAGGGGGAGCATAAGAAATTGGAGGATGTGTTCATACACTTGACCAAAAGTTATGAAGAATAATTATGAAGAATAGATGGACAGGCAACTGGATAGGCAACTGGATTTCTCTGCAAGCGTTGGCAGAACGGGAAATAAAACGCATATTTAGAGTCTGGACTCAGACCATCATCCCTCCAATCATCACCGCTGTCCTCTTCATCGTCATCTTTGGCTATTCCTTAGGATCAAGAGTTACTGAAGTGCAAGGCGTCTCCTATCTGGAATTTATCATCCCTGGCTTGCTGATGATGGGAGTGATCATGAGCGCCTATGCCAATACTTCTTTCTCCTTATTCATTGCCCGATTTCATAATATGCATCAGGAATGGCTGTCTGCGCCGATAACCTATTGGCAAATTATCATCTCGCTAACAATAGGAGGCTTAGTGCGGGGCTTTGTGGTAGGCATACTTATTTTAGCAGTAAGCCTCCTCGCTACAACAATCACCATCTATAGCATTGCCACATTATTGTTTTTCATCATCATGGCATCACTCCTCTTTTCATTCGCAGGAATTTTAACTGCACTTTGGGCGACAAATTTTGATAAGTTAAATGTATTTACAACATTTCTTATTACACCATTGACGTACCTCGGAGGTGTCTTTTATTCCACAACGATGCTCCCACCATTCTGGGCAACGGTAGCCAAGTTTAACCCCATCTTGTATATCATCGATGGGTTCCGCTTTGGCTTTATTGGATTGACCGACGTTCCGCTCTGGACATCTATCATTATACTCAGCGTATTAACTCTTATTTCCTTTGCTGTATGTGTCCATCTGTTTAAGAAAGGCTATCATCTAAAGTCTTGAGGGATAAAATGTTAATCTCCCACGGGAAACATGGTCCAGCTGAAGAGCAGCAAGATACGGCCTTCCGGTGATTTGTGCTAGTGCAGGAAGCAGAAGAGACCTATTCTTTTCAAAGAAAACAATATGACCCATTTGCTCCTCGGGAGTTTGAGCAGGGCTTAAAAGAAAAGAAATATCCATACTTAAACGATACTGATCCCCAGCAAGCCGCTCTACTACTAAATCTTGAGCAGAATGGTTCCCTGGGAACGTAGCCTGAACCAGCTGACGAAACCCTTGGTTAAGAAAGTCTAAAGGATTGGCATACCGCGACAGCCTATCTCCAAAAACTCTGCTGCTAGATGCTGACACCATCTTTGCAATTCCCTCTTCACCATACTGTCGCCGCTCCTCTGCATTCAGCTCAAAGTAAACATAAGCTGGTAGATCGTGATGATCTGCTACAATCGTGCTTTCTGCAACACCATCTAAATGGTCTTGTTCATAAAGAACCAACAACTGCTCATGAGCCCTTCCTGCCAAATGTCTATCAACATCAGCAAGCATTCCTTTACGATAAAATTCATGAATAGCTCTCTTAATCGGAGCATAGGTTACCGTTCGTTCTCCACTTGGCAAATCCCCCATATATATTCAAAAAAAGGGATTATATAAAAGCCTATCCTTTAGAAATTCACTCCCTTCTTTTTCCATCAATCTGTCCAGTGTCACAACCCCTGAAAGCGAAAAATTTTCTACTTTCAAAGCCCGCTTATAAAGCCACTCCCGCACTGGACAACTGCGGATAGACTATATAAACAACCCTTCTCCTGAAGATATCATCAAAAAAGAGGTGATATCTATGGTTGACCTTACCAACACGACCATCAAGAGATTGTTTGAGAAACAGATCAGGGAACTGACCATGCGGACGATTCTTCCACAGGAAGAATATTTTGACTACCAATTCAGCGGAGCGTGGTTACGATGAACATCTATTATAGGATTCAATACCTGCTAGCCAAATATGAAGTAGTTTCCAGACAGAACACCCGCCAAAGTTATATTGACGACTTCTACGAAGACGTTTTGCCGTCACACACCTCAGTGCCTAGCACCACCTAGGCACTTTTTTTTATTTTAAGCAAAGGTATAGAAGATAGATGGTAAATAGATAGCAACTGAATAATAAATGAATAGTAAATGAACACAAGAATCAAGAAAAGGAAGAAAAAAAGAAAATAGAAGGAAGATGTTTTATTTCTTCTTCAACAAGGCGTTAATCTGCGGTTTTAATAAGATGTCAGTAAAGTAACTCACCGGCCTTACATCAATGATCGTTGTTTCTGTAATGATAGATTTCTTATCTGCAGAAAAATACATCACTGTCGTAGCCTTCCCATGTGTCTTGATATGATTTCCCATTTTTTTTTCCTCCACATCCCGTTTTTTTAAAAAAGTTGCCGTAGCTTATATTCTTTACTCCTCATTGCTGGCTTGCTCTGGTGAAGCACTGCCTGTTTGTTCACCATTGACAGAAGAATCAGATTCACCATCCGAATCAGAAACATCAACCGTACTGCCGCCAGTGATCAGATTTCCAGAGCCATAGTCAGAACCGCAACCGACCAGCAGAATAATCAGCAAAACGATCAGCAGGACACAGATAACAATTTGACTTATTTTCATGAAAGAAAGGATATTCTTGTTATATTTAAGCGTAACGAAGATAAAGAAATTTAAGAAAATATAACAAAAGGTTATGATTTTACTAAAGAAAGATATTTTTTGACAATTAAAGACAGGCAAAGAAAAACAATCCTGACGTTTATGGTCCTTGGAAGAATTTTTTAAGCGCGGGGGAGGGATCGATCCGGAAAATAGTTTCTTTAAGAGGAAACATCAGCTCTACAGGCTCGATGATGAGATCTTTCTGCTCTTTGATGGTTTTTACCAAAGGCGAGGCCTGATACTCTTCATAATCTTTGAAGAGGGCCAGAAAAAGGAGATGGTAAGAAGAAGCTAAGAGGAAAATGACGTCAGGTGACTGTTGCAGTGAAGCGGTGAGCTCCTTGTTCTCCGCAGAAGTTCGCAGGTGGAAAAAAACCGCCAGATGCACTCCCAATAGCGGCCATGCTGGGAGATTGATAAATTGCACGATGCCACGGCTCACCAGCCTATTCTTGATCCGTCCTACTAAAGAACGGGAAAGCCCTGATCTTAACGATATTTCTGCATTACTGATGTTTGCTCCCTTGACCATCTGCAGCAACACTTTTTTTTCATTTTGGCGGAGCGGACGTTCTTCAACGGAGTGGTTTTTTTGAGGCAGAGCATTTATTCCCAGTACCTTTGCCAGATATTCTTGTGAAGAGAGAAGTTTAAAAGCCTTGACTGCTAGCGGAGAGAATAATTTATCTTTGAGAAGGATACTATGATCAACACTCCTAAAAAGAGCATCCCAAGCATGAAACTGGGCCATGATGGGATGGAAATCCCGGGCAAAGAAAAGGCTGAAGCCACGAAAGCCGCAGGAAAGCGACCAAACGCATTCAGATATCCTCACCTCTGGCGTCATCATCTTCATCCTCTGCTGATAATCAATAGGCTTGATCTTCCCATAATCACCATACTTCATCCCCACCAGAGCCAGATCTAGGTATCTATAATTTGGAAATATTTCTAGGGAATACAACTTGTGCCGCTGCAGAAAGTGGCGCGTTAGAGTTACCGTGCTCCTCTTCATACTTAAAGCTTCAGCCAATTGTCGATCATTATAATGGGGATAAGCATTGATAGCGCAAAACACTTTCTTTTGAGTAGGGTTCAATTTCATATCTGAATGGTAGGAGACTAAAATATATAAACATGTAGGGCAGAGATTGAATTCCAACAAAACTTATAAACCCAGCCTTTCCCTTCACGCACATGGAAGTATTTACGCAGAAGGAAGTAAAGCTGAGGAAGAAAGAGCTTATTAAAAAGATCCAAGAGGGAGCTATTTTTATTTACCCCACAGATACTATCTATGGCATTGGATGTAATGCCCTTGATGAAAAAGCAGTTGACAAGATCAGGATGATCAAAGGGAGGTTTGCAAAACCTTTCTCGGTCATCGCTCCTTCCCTAGAATGGATAAAAGAAATTTGTGATGAGAAGGCCTATCGAGAAGTTCAACAGCATCTGCCGGGCCCTTATACGTTAGTTGTTCCATTAAAGAAACAGAACGTTGTGGCAGAAAACGTCAACGATGGAAGCAAAACGCTGGGGATAAGGATTCCCCATCATTGGTTTACATCTATCATCCAAGAATCTGGAGTTCCCGTTGTAACAACTTCTGCCAACAAAGCTGGCCAGCCCTTTATGACAGACTTATCAAACTTGGATAAAGATATTGAAAAAGAAGTTGAATTCATCATCTTTGAAGGAGAGAAAGAAGCCCGGCCATCAAAGATAATTAATGTGGTAGAAGGGAAAGTGGTGGAAAGATGACTTCATTGCTTTTTTAGGTATCACCTCTTTGTTTATCACCAGATTTATCTGTCACAAGAGATTTCTTCTTTCGTTCCGTTAACAAGCTGATAGCAATGATAATTCAAAGGATAACCAACACATTGGCTCCAGCTGGCATCAGATACTGAAAAAGAAGACTTTTCCACACCGAGGCAAGTGCAGCTCTGCTGAACACCTAACCAGCTACTGCTTGAAGAGCATTCCGGAAAAGGAATCAGCATCAATCCAGCATAGAGCAAGAATACAAGAAGTGCAGCATAGACTATTGTCTTGGAAAAAGCAGAGAACAACTTGATGAGAAGATAAAAGAATATGATAAAGAAGACCGGCTGCAACAAAGAGATTGAGCCACCTAATGGAAAACCGAAAAGAACTACAGAAATGATAGATAAAAGAACAAACAAGATGATCTTTTTGAAATTCATAGGATAAGAAAGGGAGATGACTTTTTAAGAGTTACGATGATAAGATTAGTTGATAAAAATCTTCATACACTTCTCTTCATACACTCATCTTCTTTCCATCAACATAATATTTAGGGTTTTTAAAAACTTGGTCGCCGTGAAAGATGGTCTTGATGGCGCCGCCAAACCAAGAATTGCTCCCTATAGCTATGTGTCCAGTTCCTAGAACTTTTTCGTCCATGATCATCGACCCTATGACCACAGCACCAGGATTGATACCTACACCTAACTCTCCGATATGCCGAACACGAAGAGGATATTCCGCGCGGTCTTCATACTTTCTAAGTGTAGCTTCCAAAAGCGCAGCATGTTTCCCTTCCATCTTCACCACTTTTCCTTCTTGAATGGTTAAGGTAAGAGGCTCATCAACCAACTGAGCACCCTGATCAACTTTCATGCTGGCATCGATAACCACTTGCCCCTCGACTCCAGCTAGACCTTTCGGAGGAATGTACACTTCTCCACAAGGCATATTCCCGCCACAGCCTTCTTCCCCATATTCTCCCGTATTCGATATGGCCTGCGTCCCTTCTACGTTAAACGTTACATCCGTTCCCGCATCTGTCTTCACTGTTATGGAAGAAGCCTTATCCCATAATCTCTTGATCGCTAATCCTTGTTTTTGTAATCTTCGGTAATTTATGTTCATCGCTTCCAGAAATAAGTCAAAGTAACTATTTTTCACATCCCCTAAGCCAGTGGAAGATAAAAAGCGATGCCCCTGATCCTGACAATAGGTACGAAAACTTTTTTCTTCTCCAAATCTACCTAATTTATTGGATAGAGCAAGGATGATGATGCTTCTTTTCTCCAGCCTCTTGATCGCTTCCGTGATGTGGTCATCAGCTTGCATAAACCCTTTTTTCACACCTTGAAATACCACATTCACGGGCAAGCCCTTGTCTTTAGCTGCAAGAACATATCCAGTAGTCATCATTAACGGCAATTGGCTTACACTTGTTCCGTAATCACTGATGATCAGAACGTCTTCATTCTTTACCTTCAGGCAATTCTTATAGATCTTGCTGAAGTGAGCAGCTTTCTCCTCTATTTCAGAAACAACCTCTTTTGACAGCCCGTACATAGGGTAAGCAGAAGGGAGAAGGTATTAAAAGATTTTGCAAGTGGAGTACGTATTTAGTTCGGTTGAAAATTATGGCAAGGTCAAGAGGTAAAATCCATTAATAGCTTCGTGAGATAAGCCTAGTTGCCTGACTTTTAGCTTAAAATCAACGCTCTATCACTGCTTTACACATAAAGTCAGGCTGGAGTGACGTGCAAGCTAGCGAAGCTACGCTTGCTAGCAGGTCACCACGACCTGCCATAATTTTCTTTTATCGAACTAAATACGTACCAAGTGGAGTAGTAGTAAAAAATTATGGTCTTATTTCCCGGATCTTATCTTGAAGGTCATCTGGAGCTAAACCTTGGTAAGGTATTTGTTCAAACAAACCACCTTTTCCTGGCCGTACTGTTCCAACATGAGCATATCTTCCTTGAAAACCTCTTTCCAAGAGCCAAGTGCCATATCGCATACCTAAGCCTAGCTGTTGGTTCTGGCTTTCGACGACAAGAACAAAAGGAGCATCCTTCAATCTAGCCATCATTTCTTCATCACAAATATTTAACGTTGGCTTATTGATTAATCCAACATCCATCCCCTCTGGAACTAATTTCAGTGCCGCATGCAAAGACCGATGAAGCATATCACCATAAGATACGACATAACCATCCCGCCCTTGTCGGATCACTTCATCTTTTTCCGGAGTAAAGGCATAACCATTCTCCTGGCTAAACATTTCTTTTCCTTCATCGTCAAGAATATGTGGAAGAGACGCCCTTGGAGAGAAAATAAACCTCAAGCCGGAATCCTTAAAAACTCGTTGCACAACCGCCTGCATTTGATGCGAATCAGCGGGAAAATATAAGCGTGTGGTATCAGCTTCTCTAAGACCAGAATCAGCAATAAGGTTATTGATTCCATAATGGGTGGTATTGTCCGCCATCCCGTCCGGACCAGAATGGGAAAAATGCGCTAATACATTAGCATGGCTTAACCTGGCCATGGTTATCTCAGAAACGACCATTTCCAGAAAAGCAGCAAACGTGGCATAGATGCCCTGTCGACCTGATTCCGAGCCAAAGCCAGCAGCAGCAGAAAAGTTATTCCTTTCCATAACCCCGCCTTCTACAAACACATCGGGAAATTGCTTATGAACATAATGCAAACCGCAAGACCCTTCTAGATCATTATCAAAAACCCGAACACTGCTCTTTTGCTCTGCTGGACTCATCCTTGCTAATTCAGCGCAAACAGCCTTGCCAAATTCATCTCTCGGATTACTCACCACAGACTGACCATCACGAAGAAGAGTTCCTAAATAAGCAGTTATAGGAGGCTTGTGTTTCTTGGTCGCTTTCAGCATTTCTACTGCTTGAGTATGTCCTCTCGCTGACAAATATTCTACTGCTGCATCTAAAGAGATTACATCGTGGCCTTTTGGCTGTCCTTCAATCAAGGGAATACCTGGTGCCATTGGCCTTTTGCTAACGAGAGCAGCCGGACCTAAAGTAGTGAGAGCCCTCTGGATCATTAAAAATAAAGAATCTATCTGCTCACCATCACCCTGAAAAACGTTTAGTCCCTGCCCTTCTAAGGTTCTTGCCACACTAAATCCTTTCATGTACATTGCAGGATGCCCACTGATCGTAACGTTGTTATCATCAATCAGCAATTTCACTTCCAAATTATGAGCAACTGCAAATCTCGCAGCTTCCGCATCATTCCCTTCCTGCTGTGCCCCATCACTACCTAACAAAATAACTTTCTGATGAGGATAAGCTAACGCCACCCCATTAACATATCCCCAAAGATGACCTAATCTTCCTGAAGTAAAGCCAATACCTAATCTGCTATCTCGCTCGGGATGACCATATAAGCCACTTTCAAATTCTCGGTAATGGAGAAGGTCGTCTGGAGCTATAGAAGATTCTTGATGTAATGCGGCATAAACATATTGTAAAGCTACGCGATGCCCAGCTTCATCGAATAATACTGGAAAAATGGATTGCTCTCCCCTCATAAATGATTGAACGATTTCCGCTTCAGGCACAACATCATACGCTCCACCAGTATGTCCCCCAATCCCCTTGGCACCAGCTAAAGCAGTCATAAAAACAATGCTATCCCGTACCAAAGCGATATTCCTTTCCAATTGCGTTTTTTCATCTAAAGACAGGGGTTTAGGCACATCGGAAAAAGCAAAGAGAAGGGGATGATAGGATGATAAATCAAGTGGAAATGCTGTTGCCACTTATCTTCCAGCGTAGGAGGTGCATAAAAGCTTTATCAATGTAGAAACTATGGATTATAGTAGGGTAAATAAACACAAGAGTAAATAAACACAAGGGTAAATAAACAAAAAAGTAAATAACGCAAAGTACTTCAAATGAAAAATATACTTACTGCTTCAATATTTTGATCATCTTTGCCACAAAGAAACCTTCCGTATCATTATCCTGCGGCCATATTCTCAACGTATCTTTTATCCGGGGATCATACGTTTCTTTGCCAAATGTTAAGATTGGTGGGGAAGTCTTTAATCCCGGCAGCTTTACTTTAACGATCTCTGCAGAATCAAACTTTTTCAACAAAAAATCAACGACACCTTCATTCTCTTCCGGCTCGACAGAACAGGTTGAATACACTAACTCTCCTCCTGGACGAAGATTATTGAAGGCGTTCTCTAACAATCCCTTCTGCTGCCTGGCTAATTTGGTGATCATGCCGGCATTCCAGATCGTAATGGTCTTCAAGCTCTTTCTTATTGTTCCAGTACCTGAACAAGGCGCATCAACTAAAATCTTATCAAATTGAAATCCAAAAAATCTCTTGCCGTGCATTAATGAAATAAGACAATTGGTCAAGCCGCTTCTCTGGAGATTGATGCCTAACGACTGCAAGCGAAGGCCTTTAAAATCATTGGCTACCAACAACCCTCTGTTCTCCATCATCATCCCCATCTGTGTTGTTTTACTGCCAGGAGCTGCACACATGTCTAAGACAATATCGCCTGGCTTTGGCTGCAGGACAAGTGGAGGGATCATAGAAGCAGCTTCCTGCACATAGATTTTCCCAAGGTGATGCTCTACCAGATTTCCTACATCCCTTCTCTTTTCTTCCCCTACACCTGAATGTTCTATCCAAAATCCTTCCTTGCACCAAGGGATAGGGGTTAATACCCAGCCTTTCTTCTCAATCGACGCTTTGACATCTTTCACCGTACCATGGAAGGTATTGATCCTTATTGACCGCCGTAAGAAAGATAAAGAATATTTCTTGAATTGCTCCCAATCCGTCAACGCAGAATACCGTTCGATGAATGCCAGCTTAAATTCTATCTCTTCCGTGGATGGGATATGACGTGGTTCTGAAGAATGTTCTGATAGATACTCAACGTGATGTTCTGATGGATGCTCAAAGTGAGGTTCCGATAGAGTAGACATTCTTCCCTAAATGAATGGATTATTTATAAGGATTGCTTATGGCTTTGTCTGATGGAGAGTAAATCTAATGGAAAGTGTAACTTAGAATAATACCATCTTACCTATACTTCCTCAACGACTTCCACTCCACAAATCTTTTCAGAAGCCCCGGCATCTTTCCTGTGACAACCTTATTTTTCATCACCAGAACGCCATGCTTCTTTCCCAGACTGATCACCATCGGAGCGGATGCAGAATTGTATTTTACTAATTGCTCTGCTTTCTCCAAGCGAGAAATATTTTCTACAATAACGTCGGCATGCCGTTCCGCATTATGGGCAGTTTTCTCTTCCATGATCGCCGTAACATCACCGGCAGCAAAGACATTCTTAAAATTGCCAACCTGCAAATGCTCATTGACCGATAAAAATTTTCTAGGATCAAGATGAGCAGCGCAATGATCTTGAAAATGGTCACAATGAGGCGTTATGCCGATAGAAAGAAAAGCGACATCTGGAGTGATCTTCGATCCTTTGTCGGTAATATACGTTGATCCTTCACATTTCAACAGTTTTTCATTCAGAATAAACTTCACACCACGCTTCTCCAAAAAATTCTTCACATAACGCTGCGCTTTTTCTGGACTTCTAGACATGATTTTATCCAAAGCCTCTAAAATAATGACCTTCTTGCCGGGATACGCTTCAATAATTTCGCCAGCAAGCTCTACTCCCACTAGTCCAGCGCCGATGATGAGGATAGATGAGGCCTCTTGAACTTGTTTTGCTGCTTTACGCAGCTCTTCACTATGAGAAGCCACAACCATATTGTCCCCTTTGATCGGCAGCCCATATTTTGCTCCGGAAGCGATGATCAGATAATCATAAGGATGTTTGCCAGTAGACGTAAGAATGGAGGAATGATCGATCTTTAATGCTTTTTCAGAAATAACAGTGGTATGAGAAAGATAATTTTGATGAGGAACGCGGATGGTTCTGATACTCTCTGGAGATACTGCTAAACGAAGGATAGATGGAGTGAATTCAAAGTAGTCTTTAGTATCAACCAAAGTAACATTAAAGCCCCGTTCCAGTTTCTTCGCGCAGACAGATCCAGCAAAACCCCCACCGATGATAACTACATTTTTCATGCCACGATGAGAAAAGAGGGGGTATATAATAGTTAGGAAATTGGATATCTTCCTTTTTGATGAATCCAAAAACCATTCTTCTCAGAAAGGTATATAAATCATCTTTTCTTCCTTAATGTCGTAATCATTTGAAGAAGTAAATAAAGAAGAATAAGGGCATTTCAAACAGTAAAGAGGTGGATGATGATCAATGTTGCAATCAATGGCTTTGGCAGAATCGGCCGGATGGTCCTCCGCGCAGGATGGCATGACAAGAATATTAACTTTATCGCTATCAACGATCTCACCAACACGAAAACTCTCGCCCATCTCCTGAAATATGATTCTGTCCATGGAATTTTTCAAGAAGAAGTAAGCTGTACGGATAATGCCCTCATTGTCGGAAAGAAAAAGATCAACGTCTATGCGCAGAAAGATCCTCAGCTTCTTCCCTGGAAACAGCTCAAAGTGGATGTTGTCGTGGAATCTACTGGCTTTTTCCTTACCAAAGAATTGGCAGAAACCCATCTGAAAGCAGGAGCAAAAAAAGTTATTCTTAGCGCTGATGCCAAAGGTGATGGAGTCAAGACATTGATCATGGGGATCAATGAGAGCAGCTATGACGCAAAAAAAGACAATATAATTTCTAATGCGTCCTGTACTTCTAATTGTACCGCTCCATTAGTAAAAGTCCTTCACGACCATCTCAAAATAAAACACGCTTTTTTTACGACAACTCATGCTTATACCGCAACACAAAAGCTTCATGATGCTCCAGATAAGAACCTCAGAAATGCCAGAGCGGCAACGCAAAATATCATCCCTCATAGCAGCGGAGCAGCATCTGCCGTGCCTTTAACTATCCCAGACGTCAAAGGAAAATTAGATGGCATGGCTCTCCGTGTTCCGGTCATCGACGGATCGATTACTGTTCTTAATGCTGTTGTTGAAAAGAAGACAACCGTTCAGGAAGTCAACCAGCTCTTCCAGACAGCAGCAAAAAAGATGAAAAGCATCCTACAGTACAGCACGCTTCCTTTAGTCAGCTCAGACATTATCGGCAACCCCCATTCCTGTATCTTTGACAGCGAATATACAAAGGTAAATGGCAATCTCGTGCAAGTTCTTGGCTGGTATGACAACGAATGGGGATATAGCTGCAGGATGGTCGATATGATCAAGTATGTTGTTTGATGCCATATCCTTTTAAAGGTTTTACAATAGAGAAACATTTAAATATATCCTCTAATTAAATTAATAAATGGAGGCATTATGGGAACAATAACCATCAATGTGAGTGATACTACTGAAACCATTTTTCGCGAAGTGGTCAGAGAAGAAATTGGTTCTGCGAAAGGATCGCTGGGAACTGCCGTTGAAGAGGCACTTACTCTGTGGATAAGTAAAAAGAGAGAAGAAGAAATTGCCACAAGACAGCTGGCGTTGATGAAAAGAGGATTTGCCTTAGGAAAATATACCTTCCAGCGAGAGGAACTCCATGAACGACAGAACTGAGATAGCCCTTATTGATACTAATGTGTTGGTGTATGCCTATGACACCAGCGACAATCAACGGCACGAAAAAGCAAAGAAATTACTGGAAAGATGCTGGAGGAAAGAAGTTTCTTATGCCATCTCTTCACAGAATCTGGGAGAGTTTTTTATCATCATCACAAAAAAAGTTCCCCATCCGCTCTCCGTAGAAGAGGCTGAACAAATAATTACTGACATCTGCTCATTTTCAGGGTGGATAGTCATTCACTATACTCAGAAGACTCTCCAGCAAGCTATCAAGCTTTATAAAATAAGGAAGAAACAGTTTTGGGATACTATGATCATCGCCACCATGATAGAGGCGGGAGTTACCACCATTTTTACCGAGAACGAAAAGGACTTTTCTTCATTCCAACAGATCAAAGCGATAAACCCCTTTCGTTAAATATTTCTTTGAATTTCATTCCCTCGCTTAAAAGATCTACCTTGTTATCAAAAGACCCATTAATCTCCATTACCATAATATCCATCACTAGAATCACTCAAAATACATCTTTCTGATCCCTTTCACTTTATTTACGCGAGCCATCATCTCCTGCACGTTCTTCATTTCTTGTGGCACGAGAAGGAAAGAGCATTCCACATCTTTGCTCAGCATCTTCGCTTTCGCTTCCTTGATCTCAAATCCTACTTTAGCTATAGTATGTAACACATCAGCAAGTAAGCCGCTGCGCTCTTCTGCAATGACATGAAAGAGGATCTTCTGGCTAAACTCATTTTTCCAATTAACTTTTATCCATCTCCCTTCTTCCTTCAAGGCTAAACGGCACTCCTGATGATGAACAGAAATGACTCTTCTCTTGGTAATGATTCCCGTAATAGCATCCCCCGGCAACGGATCGCAGCATCTCGCTAACACACAAAGAGCTTTGGGAAATTCTTTGGATTCCACTAAAACTCCCTGCTCGTCGGTAACCAACGGTTTTGGCGTACGGTAAAAGAAGGCAGGAAGCTTTTCATGCTCCGTAAGATATTTTCGTATCTTCTGCCGTGTCTTAGCAGATTTCACCATCTTCAGCCAGTTCATTCTCGGCCTTTGAGACTTGCTCGTAACAATCTCCACAACATCACCTTGCTGAAGCCGATGCTTGAGAGGCACAAACTTCCCATTGACTCTTGCGCCGATAGCATGATTTCCTACCTCTTCATGGATGAGATAAGCAAAATCCAAAATTGCTGCGCCTTCCGGCAGCTCTTTGATCTCCCCTTTGGGAGTATAGCAGCCGATCCTATCACCAAAGACATCCACTTTTGCGGATTCTAAAAATTCTTTGGCATTGTCTTTCTGCAAATCAAGAACTCCTTTCAGCCAAGACATCTTCTTCTCAAATTCTTGGTCAGATTCAATACCTTTATACTTCCAATGGGCAGCAACTCCTTCTTCAGCAAACTCATCCATCTCCTTTGTCCGAATCTGCACTTCAACAATTTTCTTATTGGGCAAAATAATAGCCGTATGGATGGATCGATAGAAATTCGGCTTCGGCTTAGCGATATAATCTTTTAACGTCCCTTCTACAGGAATAAACAGCTCATGCAATTTTCCCAACACGGAATAACAGTCCTTGATCTCCGGAACGATGATTCTTGCTCCAAATAGATCGAGCTGCTCATCGAGAGGAACACCGCGCTTGGTCATCTTCCTATAAATACTATAAACATGCTTCGAACGCCCTTTGATCTTGATAACAGGCAGATCTTTTACTGCTTCTGATATTCTGGCAACAGCTTCCTGGCTGTTCTTCTCCCGCTCTTCCTGTGATTCCTTAAAATAATTCACGATCTCTTGATATTTCTTCGGATTGACGACAGCAAAAGCTAAATTTTCCAGTTCCGTCCTCATATTCTCTATACCTAAACGATAAGCTAATGGGGCATAGAACTCCAGCACTTCTTCAGCAACAGTTATCTGCCTTTCCTTTGGCAAAAAACGAAGCTGGCGCAGATTGTCCAACTTGTTAGCTAGTTTGATGACGATGATACGAATATCCTTGCATGTCGCCAAAATGACTTTCCTTAACGCTTCCGCTTCCAGCTTATTGCTTCTCGTCTTGATAATCTTAATTTCCGCAACACCTTTAGAAAGCTGCAGCACATCCTGGCCAAACATCTCAGCAATCTGCTTCTCGGTGCCAGAACTCATCGTCTCGTTGACGATGGCAGAAAGAATAGTATTTTGGTTGGCCTTGCTCTGGAGAAGGATTTCTGCTACTCTTACTACATGATCATAATAGCTGTCGCCAGCCAGCCTCTTCTTCGCTGACAGGTGCTCTTTAGCTAGATCTAACGCCTTCTTGACCTTCATCAGATCTAGCCTAGAAAAACCATTCTCTCTACATAAATCCAATAGGATATCCTCATTCGACTTCCCCTCGCCCATAACGCCTTGGGAGGATAGTTGTTATAAAAAGGTTTGCTATATATTTACCATGTTTTACGACAGAAAAATCGTATATGTTTAGCTTTAAGAGGCTTCATCTTCTTCATCGCCAAGAGGTGAGTTCAGCTAATAGCTTCGTCAGAAAAGAAAACGAGGCTATTTTTATCCACTGAATCAATTGGTTATGCTAATCTTCATAAGTTACAAAATCGCCTGAACTCACGGCGAAGAAGATGAAGCGAAATTTAAACCAGCTAAACATATACAAAAAAGCTACTACTCTTCATCCATCAGCTCTGCTATCCTCAATAAACGGTTATATTTCGCTGTCCTCTCACCCCGACATGGAGCACCAGCTTTCATCTGTCCGGAACCTATTCCCACTGCCAGATCAGAAATAAATGTATCTTCCGTCTCCCCGCTTCGATGTGAAACCATGACCTTCCAATTATGTTGATACGCCAAACGCACGGCATCTAAAGCTTCAGTCAGCGTACCGATCTGATTCACTTTTAACAATAAACAATCACAGCTCTTTTCCTGAACAGCACGCTGAATCCTTTGAATGTTGGTAACCGTAAGGTCATCCCCCACGATCTGAACTTTTTTCTTCATTCCATATACAGCCTTTTTCAACACCGCAAAACCTGAAAAATCTTCTTGCTCAAACGGATCTTCTAAGGAGATTATAGGATATTTTTTTAGCAGTTTCAGATAATAGTCTAGCAATGCTTCTTTTGTCAATCTTTTTCCATCCACTACATACTTCCCCTTCTGGTAAAATTCCGATGAAGCACAGTCTATAGCTATACCTACTTTGCCAGTATACCCCGCATCCTTGATCGCTGTCATCAGCATATCTAATGCTTCTGGAGCAGAATGAAGCTGTTCTGGAGCAAAGCCCCCTTCATCCCCAACATTTGTCGTCCCTTTACCATACTTCTTATGCAAATCTCTCTTTAATATATGATAAATCTCACTTCCCGCCTGAATATTTTTTTGGAGAGTATCAAATTGTGGAACGATCATGAATTCCTGAAAACTCAAGCTATTATCGGCATGCTTCCCCCCATTGATGACATTGAAAAAAAGCTTTGGCATCTTTAAAGGTATATCGACAACCAATAAGGAATTGATATACTCATACAGATATTGATTATTCAATTCTGCACTTAACCGAGCGCAGGCTAAAGAAACTCCCAAAATGGCATTAGCCCCTAATTTCGTCTTGTTCTTCGTTCCATCCATCTCTAGCATGAGACTATCGATCTTCTTCTGGTTAGAACAATCTTTACCTAATAATAAGGGCTTGATCTTTTTCTCAACGTTCTTTATGGCTTTCTGCACACCCATCCCCAAATACCGTTTGCCGTTATCGCGTAATTCCAGCGCTTCATGGATGCCGGTGGAAGCTCCGCTAGGTACAGCAGCCGTTCCGATAAATTCTCCGGCAAAGACAGATACTTCTATCGTAGGATTTCCTCTGCTGTCTAATATTTCCCTTGCCTTGATGTTGGTTATGGATGTCATGATATCTTTTGAAAAATACCCCTTCATTTAAGCATATGCCGTTGACGTAAACTCCTTCCGGTATTTATTGACGCTCTCGGCATAAGCAGCGTTTGCTTCTTCAGCTGCTTTCCTCTCTTCATCAGTTTTACCAGTAGCCCCATGATAACGCTTGAAAGCATTTGTCCATTTAGTATTATCATCTCCAGTCTGTGCATTAAACAATTTCTTCAAATATTTCGCCCCTAAATCAATGCTAATGTCAGGATTAAACCGTTCATCGTTCGTATAATCGCATTGCGATCTGTCACACCAATTACACGGGGAAACCCATGTTTTACGACAGTCTGACCACCGACCATCCATTATTTTCTTGTACTCCGTTGCGATATCACCGCTATCTCGTACATCATCACTATCAATATTTATTCCAATAAAAGCAACATCTCCCCCTTGCTCAATAAAGGTCATGGGAACAAACTGCATCAACCCTGCTGCTGCGCCGGGAGAAACCTCTTTGGGCTTACCGTTTGATTCCTGTTTGATAATGGCTACTAAAACGTCTTTTGGCACACCATGTTCATCAGAAGCTTCATCGATCTGTTTTTGATATCTAGAGTAAATATCCGAGAGCTTGCTTCCGCTTGGTGAAGCTCCGGCAATAGGTATTACTGTAGGAGGATTACAGTGGATGAAGCCGAAATATTGCTCATAACTATCGCTTGATCCGGAAGCTGTTTTTATTTTTTCTGTAGTAACTTGTCTCTTACTTACAGACTGGGCCACATTTCCACCGATAACATCATATGTTTTAGGTACAACATCGTTTACGTTAACCACAACATCACAATGAGTTGGCCAACCATCAGAGCCAACCTCCTTCTTAAAATCAAAGCCTTTGCGTATCTCTCTGCCTTGTTCCCTCACATAACATAACAGATCTCCTGCTGCTAGCTTATCTAAATTTTCTGCATCTTCAGTCCAAGAAAGGGAACAGGAAGTATGATCATCAGCAATAGTTTTGATATAATTAATATGCGCAGATTTTGAAGGAAAGTTCTCAATTCCAGCACTTTTCATCACATACGAGATAAAGGCTGCTGACCAGGCCTGACCATTATATGTTTCAGAACTGACGACCGGCCAATAATCTTTTTTGATGATCTCTACTCCTGCAGAAGATCCTTCCTGCAATTTTCCCTGATCCCAACGTATCCATTCTCTTAAGGCAACGTCAGCAATAGGTTGAGCAGAACGATCTTGCAGATCAAAAATATCCAGCAGATCAGCAATAGTTTTTCCTGCAGGAAGATATTCTTTAACAGATTCCAAAGCCTCCTTAAACATCTGTCTTCCACCCTTAGCAGCTTCTTTAAGCTGATCCTTGATAACATCAGGAACTCCCGCTAAATTATCAATCGCCACTCCAATCGCCTCATCACTCGCACTCCCTTTCACTGGTGTTGCACTTCTTGGAACAGGTTTCTGATGCAAAATATCGCAATCCTCCCAATTATTTCTTCCCGGATCATAACACCCCGCAGGAACTGCTGTTCGAGTAGTCAATTTTCCCCGAATAGCCTTCCAGACGGAATCAATGTCTTCTCCACCGGTAAAACGTGCTGGCTGTGAAGGATCAGTTGTAGCACTAGCACTTGATCCAGCATCCAATGCTAAAACTAAGGAAGCAAAATAAATGATCACTACAATTCCCACCACCCAAATCCTACCTTTCAATTTCAAACTCCTCCGTCAAGGTAACTCTTTTATTTAATAAAGGATTCTCTACGATCAATTCAAAAGTATACACTCCTAAAGCATCTCCTTCTTCTGAAACCAAATGGTCTTTGAAATAGATCTGCTCCATACGTTCATTACTGGCAACATCAAAATGATATGTATTTTTCTCATTAACATCTAAAATAACTTTACCATCTGGCCCTCTAACCCGATAATTCTCCAATAGCATAACATTCCCTTCATATGTGCTGCTCTCCACTAAAAACCTGAAATGAATCTCTTCGCCGAGCTTAAACACCACTTTTGGATCACCACAATGAAACAAATCATCCACATCTGCACAAAACATAAACTCCTTCACCACTAAACTCCCTTCTCTTCCTAAAGGAATAAATTCTGCATTTAAGATAGGCTCAGAACTAGAATCAGCTTTCACCGTCAAGATGCCTGCATTCACTAATAATAAAATAACACCTGACGTTATCACTACCAACACCATCATCACCAATATTTCCATGGCGGAACTGCCTTTATTCAGCAATGTCCGCCTCCATACGCCTGATCGATCTGGCACATATACACATCAATCTTCTTGAATTCGTCTCTCCCCTCAGCATCGGCAGTAAATTCTCTCGTAAAGTAAGCATTTAAGCTGCTTTTTATCCTATCCTCAGCAGCACCTTGCATGATTAAACTAGCAACATGATAATAAAACGCCTTTGCCACTTCATACGAACTCTCTTGATTTGCAATAATTAATTCCGCCATGGAAATCACCGCAGGATACTTCCCTTGTAAAAACTGGGCATGGATGCTTCTTGCTTCTGCTAGTTCTGTAGCTACATCCTGCACGACAATCGATTGAGTGTGCGTCGGCAAGCCTAAGGCTCCTTTCGGAAACAAGACAGTAGCTGAACCAGTCCCACAACTTCCTGTTTCCGGCAATTTGAATAATTTAGTGGTGATGCTCAAGGTATTCAAGCCGGTAGAAGTGGTATACGACGGCTGCTTGACGGTATAAACACATTGCGCAGGAGTATCTTTTGTAGGCTGAGCATCCCCTAAGACGTTGCTGAACTTGAACCCATAAGCCTGGAATTCGATGGCATTGATCTGTCCTCTTTCTAATTCTGTATTCCCATTGATCATGACGACCGGATCAGATCCGTCAATGGTATAACTCATCGTTGCAGCGCCAGAATTAGCAATAGAATATTGCTCCGGCACAATCACTTTAATCCCCGTATCCCCCTGCTTGAACCTGAACACTAAAGCTTTTCCGACAGAACCGGAATCGATCGATGAAGGTGTCTGTGTTGGTACAGGTGATTTGCATCCCTTAGCCATGTTTGAAGTATCCAGCTGTAAGGTAGGTAACCCTCCTCCACTAGTCATAGAATCGCTGACTGATCCTAAATCAATCGTCGGTGAGAACGGCCCGGAAAGTCCTGGAGAAATTTCTATATGTTGTGGAGATGTTAAACCGCGGCTTTCCGTAATCTCTAAACAAGCTCCTTCTCCACCTAACTGCATAAAGGGCTTGACAACTATTTGATCGCTTTTCCCTTGTTCGTTCTGCCGTAAGAATAAATTATTTGTCTCACAAGGCACAAACTCATCCGCATCTGCATCCTTGCAGCGCAGGTAAGGATATTCAAAGTACGTCGTGCTGCCACCAAAGAACTGCTTGATTTCCGGACAGATGAATTTTCCAGACGTTCCATCAACAAAACAGTTCAAGCCAGCAGGTGATTGGATAGGTGTGATCGGGAAATAAAATATCCCCCCATTACCGTTCTTATAGCCGTCATCGAAACAAGAATCAGCGCTTTCTCCTTGGTCAAGATATACTTCTACTACAACGTGATCATACCGGAAATTGCTGCTCACTTTCTGCGGTGAAGGGATTGGCAGATCAAACATCTGATTTCTATCTAAACCGGTAAACGCTGTGCCATCTTGAATCAAAAAGGTTTTCTCTCCTTTGAATGGGCTCTCTAAATTTGATGTCTGCAAGCAATCACAGCCTTCTGGAGGGCATTGCACGTTCGGATGCACCGTATCAGCAGGCTCGATACATTTTAAATACATCTTATACCCTCTGATGTTACAGCCCGGCAAGATTGTTCCTGCCAAATTATAATTGAACGTAGCTGTTCCTTTCGCTGGATTAAAGTTACTTAATTCTCTGGAAGCGATCGGGAACAAAACACTGGTCTTGGACGAGAAACTATAGGCAGAATCCATGATGAAATCCATGCCCATCGGGAAATCGTAGCCAAAGGCAGCTAAACATAACGATTCCGCAAATCCTTGTGTTCCCGTAGCAAAGAAATTTTTGAGATTAGAGTTAGCATAATCGCTCGTTATTTTCTGCTGGGAAGAAGATATCGCTCGGGGGATAGCCCCAAAGCCCGAATCTAAGGCTGCACTTAAGCCCCCGTCAGTAGGATCGATATCCAGATCAAAGTCACCCAAGCTTATTGGCGAGCAGCTGTTGGTAAACGAGCTTAAAAATTTGTAGAACAGGCTGCAGACATATTGGGTGAAAATCGTCTTACACATCCCTGCATCATGCAATCCTGTATATTTCGCTTCCACGATGCATTTTTGCATCCCAATTAAAATGCTCTGTAATATTTCTAATCTGGCATTTATTCCCGTCAAACATACGGACTGGAATGCCCCCCACGTCTGAGTGTGAGGATCAATAGCTGCTGTTGTCTTTTCATTTACTGTTTCTTTATTTACTGTTCCTGGCTCATATGTCCTGAAATTGTCAAAGCCAAAATCTAAGCCGAATGCGCCGGAGAAATCTCTTCCAGAATAGTATCGTAGTTTAGAATAATACGTGCCAAATTGCTGGAAACTTTCCCGATAGATGGCATCTTCCCGATACGACCATGGCTCAGCCACACCATTCACTTCCTTGACTGCTTCTCTCTTCCCCGTAATTTTTTTCTTCGTAGGATCTTCATCTACTTTACAAACACATTGATACCTCTGTCCGGTACGATCATTAACAAAACAATCTCTGGAATATCCTGCCCGTACTTTTCCTTTTTCGATCTTTGCCCCATTCTGCCCTAGAACTTCCACTTCCCCGTCGGCAGTAGAATCGTCACCGATCATCTCGTAACAGAAGTTGCCGGATTCTGAGGAGATGGGAGTTGCACTTAAAAGACCTAACCCGTGTTCTTTAGCATTAATCATCTTCGTAGAGCTATCATATGTTCCCTTAATCTCATTACCATCCAACGTAGCAATATATTCATTAGTACGCTTTACTCTTATCCATTCAACACTTTCCTCTCCAACTTTCCCAGATAATTTAAGAGGACTTCCTATTACTGGCGCAGACCCACTACTTGCCGCTCCCGTCTTTGCATCCAACTGATAGCCATCATCTACTGGCTCATAATCTCCTACTCGCTCACAAAGATCAGAACAGGAAACATCCGGAGCAACCATCATCCTATCTGAGCCTGGAGGACGATATGCCAATAAATCTCCTGGAGTGATTTGCCCAAACTTGATCATATGGCCTACCGGACTCAGCGTCCAGATATTTCGCTTGATGAGATCAGACCCCTCCTTGTTCTTCTCCGCAGAAACATAATAGATAACTCCTTGAGCATTCCTATAACATTCAGCAGCCTCGTCTTTTTTTAATACATATTCCTTGCTTGCCGTAGGATTCTTCTCTACTTGATTCCGACAATCTTCCACCACTTCCAAATATGCGCCAGAAGCCGTGGCAGAACATTGCAATTGCTCTTGGATGACATTATTGATCTCCGTCTCATCTGCTTCTGACGTCCAGCCAGCCGGAACAGAACGGCAAAAGAATCGGTCACACGTAAACCGATAGAACTGGTCAAAGAACTCTTCTACTTCCCAAGCGCTCGCCGTCTTCGGACAAACATCTTCTAACTTTTTGTTATCCAAATCTTCTGGAATCGCGTAGCGCCTAACGAGATCCGTCCTACCCGACTCTTTCAGTTTCTTCCACCCTTCGATCGTATCCTCCAGATAATACTCATACTGCCCTTTAATATCCGGACAGCTCTTTTTACCTTCTTCCTTTGCCAACCTCGTCAGCCAGGGCTCATAATGAGAGATGAACTGCCGATACACTTGAACAATTAAATTGGTAAAGAAAGACCCGACACAACTGAAACCTGCTACCATCATCGCCGTTTTCAAATAGGGCTTGACACTCTCAATGGCAGTGATCGTCTCATTTAACGCAGGAAGAGCTGTATCCACTAACACATCAGGGATCATGTCGGAACTCTCAATAGGAACATCAACAAAATAACTTAAATCATAACAGAACACTTCCGTCTTCGATTGGCTCCATGTCCCTTCAGCTTGCTGCGCGCCAAAATCATTCCTTTCCTTATAACTGATGACCATCTTGATCGGCAATTTCAATTTGCTTTTCTGAAATTTCTTCCAGGGATCATTTTCCTCATCACGATCGACAAACTCATCTGCCCTCTGCAAGTCTGCTGTCACATAAAATCCTGTCTTGTCATAATTGGGAACAACTTTTAATGAAGAAGGCAGCAGTTTACAGCCTAACGCATAATCATCAGAATCTGACATACTTTGCGTACAAGCTCTCTGAAAACGAGGTGTGCCAATAACTTCATATGCCTTAATCTCCTGGCCAGTCTTAGGATCGATAGTCCCGACAGCACCACCACGATAGGTGATATTAAACACTGCCTGAATACTTTCCCGACCTTCTTCCATCAATCCAGGATCTAACCTGAATGGCGCCTGAAACTGTGTCAAGGGCATGATATCAAAGGCATTGCCCGTGAAACAAGTATTCACGTTCACACTCTTCGCTGGAGCGAAATCGGTCCTCCCTTGGCTGTCTTCCGCGATGATATAGATCTTATAACTCTTCCTCTGTTCATTTCCCAACTGAGATAAGGGAGATATTAAAATCTCTTCTAAGCCAGCAGGCACCTGACGAGGCGCTAATTGTTTCCATGACGTAAAGGGAGCAGGGGGAAACGAAACATCTTCAAAGACAAACTTTCCTTCATCATCAGCTTCCACTTGATCTAAAGCGCGAGTGAAATCTGCCGTCCCTCGCGTAGTTGTCTCGCTAAAGATATACAAAAATACTTTCGCTTTAGGTTTTGTCGTTCCCGTAATGTCCGTTGAAGCCCGACCTTCATAATATTCCGTCCCTTCCACAATCTCAAATTCTACTCTTGGCGGCTGAGAATCGACGGTAACTTGCACGATCTCCCGGCTTTCCCATCCTGCTCTATCTCGAGCAACTGCCTCAATCTTATTACTGCCTTCATCCAGCTGGATCTCTCGGGCAAAAGCAGTTACCCCTTCTTCCTTATACACCGAACGATTATTGACAAAGATTTCTATGGAACTGTTCTCCGTAATTGTCCCATTGATGCGAAGCGTATTCCCTATGATCGTAGTAGGAACATCCTGCAGCTCTAATCTCGGTCCGGAAGCATCAGCAAATATTCGCCCGGTAAACTCTCCTCTATTACCTGCTCGATCAGATGCTTCAACAAGGATAGTATTGTACTGATTCTCTTGCAAAGAAACATCAGCAAAGGTAAAAGGCACACTGCTTCCAGCTCCGGCACTACTCCCACTGGCAGCGCTACTACTGATAACAGCACCATCATCAACACTCACGCTTCCTGCAACGAGCGTTCCTTGCTCTTGCCCATTGACTGATAACTTCACATTTGCCCCGACTTCCGTCGTTCCAGAAATATCTATACGAGCTCCCTGAACAAATTCTGCCAACGGAACGCTCAACACAGGAGCAGTAACATCCGGCTCTGGCGTAGTAAACAAATAATAATCACCATCATTATCATCCACTAAATTATTACTCTTGACACTAAACAAATACTCTTTTTCCGGCTGCAGATTGGAAACAGATAATTCATGGGATTGTACCAGACTAGCATCGCCTAATGGCCGAAGATTCTCAATATTTTCACCATAGTAGACAAAACTGTCCGCAGGCTCATCTGTATCCCAACGGATAAGTGTAGAAGTATCCGTCACGTCTTCCGCTCGGACATTCGATATCTGCAAGGCTGAAACTATTGGACCATTGATAAGCAGGGCTATAACTGCAAAGACAAAGAAAAGCTGCATCTTCTTTTCTCCAACTCCCACCATTCCCGATCGTCTCATCATTTTTTGCCAATCATTTTTTTAGCTAGCTATCTTATTTACCCCTTCACCGTATCTCCGGCAATGGCACAGATTTGCTATAATTTTCTAATGCTGCAAAGACAGCAAACTCCTCCTCATCCGTTCCGCTCGTCTCTAAGGTATGGAACGTCATTGTTGTGCCGCTTTGCAAATCATCCCAAGGTATCGTCCAATTGCCTTTATACCCCCCAACTAACCCGTCATCATCAAATATATTCACTTCCACTTCATAATTAAAATTCGCCTTTCCTAACAATGAAATGTTCGTATTCTTCACACCCTCTTCATCAATAACTTTCCCGATGACTTGCTCCACCTTATGGAATTCCTCACCGTTCAAGACAACGTTCATCCTGATCAAAGCAGTCTCATCATTGGCTAAATCCTTCGCTGCTCCAATAGATTGTCCATCCCCGTTAAATTTATGTTTCACTACCTTTACCCCCGATAACGGAAACTGATGCAAGGGCACGAGATTTAATTCCGCTTGATCTCCCGATTTTGGAATGATCCTCAACCAATCTTCCTTGTATCCCTCTTTCGTTCCCCGTAATATTCCTCCTACGCAATACGGGAAATTTGCTGTCAATCCTGCCTGATAACCCCATTGCTGGAAATTAAAGTCCGTCGCTCCCATCGGACAGGAATATTTGACGCAAGTAAAGCTCACATTCACTCCTTCCAACGGCTGCTGGTCAAAGAAGACTTGATCATCAACAACATTCTCCCATGCCAACACGGACATCAAAACATCTGCCCCCTGGCAATATTCTTCATTGTAATTCCCCAGAATAGTTGAAGAAGGAATAACTTTCAGCTCGGCAGCCCGATTGGGCATATTTCTGATCAGATGGACGCTAAACGCCGTTTGGAATGTATACCCTGAAGTAACATCTTTCACTCGAACTACCACAGGATACACCACATCATACGTAAATTTCCAGGACTGGAAACAGATATGTTTCAATACATCAATTCCTCCTAAACCACCACTGACCATCTTTCCACCCTGAGTTGGCGTAACTTGAAAGGTGAAGGGATAGGTATTATCGTAATTGAAGACAACTTCCACGAGCGGTTGAGTAAATTCTCCGCCGATATTCCAAACATAATGGTTCTGATAGTACGGGAATTGGTCTGGATATTCAATGATGTCTGTCCCTTTCACCTGTAACCGTTTGACATTTATCCTTAAAAGATCCTGTAAAGCTTGCCTTGCTTTCTGAACATCCCACGTCTTGGTTGCACAACTAACATCCAATCCAGAAACAGGCAGATCAGGATGGTCTAAAGAAATAAGATCTTGAGTGATGTCTTCCAGCTTCATGTCCGATAATTCACTTTCCACAATTTCACGAGCAGATTCATAGACACGCTTGAATTTGATGGGAGACTGGTCAACATGATCGATAACTTCGGTAATCGTCTCTCCGGCTTTATCCTGGACTTCGATGTTCCAATGAACATTGTAGATCACTCCACTATCCACAAATTCCACGTTGCTTTCTATGCCGCTCTTTTCGATAAGCTCATACGTCTCTTGAAAGGGCTGCAAAGCTAAGACACAATCTCGCAAATTTGCTTCCATATAGCGATCAACATCTTCCTTTATCTGAAGCAATGAAGGAATGAACAGCTGATTGCCATAAGCCCAATATGGAACGGTTTGAAATGGTGACACTTTCAAGCGAAGATTGGGATCATCTGCAATCTGGACGGGAACATCAAGATACCCTGCCTGTAATCCTAACCGAAACAAGACATCATCACCTATATCTAGCATACAAGAAGTGATCAAACTTTCCACCTTGCCTTTGGTGGTAGGAATGATTTCTTCCGTGGCAAAGGAAACGAGCTCTTTCCTCAGCGAAATAACTAAGATCATGACCAGCAGAAGAACTAAGCCAATGATGATAAAAAGAGTGACCTGCCCTTGCTTGCCAACAATCCCTGAAAAACGGCAAGACCACGGAGAACTGAAACTATTTCTAGCACGATTCCACCTCTTTTTATACATGGCTTTAAGAAGAGTAAATTGGTTTATAAAGCTTGTGTTGATGTAGCTACGGAAAAAAGGGTTGAAATTTGATATTTATTCGTCAGATTATTCCCTTTACAACAAAGTGTCGTTTACCAAGAGACGTAACACTTAGATTTAGCCCTACTTTTCGGAGCTGCTCTTTGATCTCTTGAGGAGTAAATGCAGCAAGAAGGGAGTTGTAAAAGTCTCGCTTTAAAGTAGGATGTTCATGTGCAGAGATTTGTTCTACTATCTCTTTAGCATTTAAGACAGATTCTGGCCGTTTAAGGTCCATGACACAAATAGCTGTTCCTTTTGATGCGATATCCTTAATGTATCTCCAAAAAATAGTGGGGTCTTTGAAATGGTGTAAGGTGTCCTTTGAAATAATGAGCTTAATGTTTTCTGTGATCTTAAGATCAGGGATAAACCCTTGGATGATTTCAATTCTTGTAGTTAATTCCGCTTGCTCTACTTTTTTTCGGGCTATTTTTACCATAGCTTCTGAGCCATCAATACCTATCAGATGGATAAGGTGATCAGCCTTTGCCAACGAAATGCCGAGATCAGCAGGTCCACAGCCAAGATCAAGTACGATGTGTAAATATCTTGAAAATTCTCGTTGAAGTATCTCTAAAAATAACTGATTTGAATCGGAGAAATCAGCTTCTGCATAGGCCTGCACTTGCTCTTCATTATCCATAATTCCCCGTTCCGTGATTCGTTTCATGGTCTGGAATAATATTCGATTATCTTTTGATAGCATTCTATTGGAGTTTGAACATCTCTAAGGTGTTGGAGGAGGAGTTCAGAGTTGAGTTCTGTAGTAAACCATCCAAAAAATGCCTGTGGTTGAGTATAGTATTCTACATTTCGATGTACTATCCCCCAGCGTAGCAGTTCCATGGCTACCATACTCCCTTCAGTTAGAGGAGGGGAAGGAGGAAGAGGAGTACTGGAATCAAAAGTTTTTGCTAGGCCCACTATCTTCATCTCAATCGGGTCTTATAATATTTTATCCTATTCTGTCCTGGAACAGCGGACATTTCCTCAAAATGGGTTATCCCCATATCTCTCATCCCTCTTACTAATCCGTCCAGTTGCCGGTTATCAACGTAGGGAGGTTTCTGTTCCGGCCACCACGTCGTGGAAAAAAGGTCCATGACATTCCCATCATACCCACGCTCAAGAAAGGCTCTGGCAACTTTGGTGAGATAAGTAGTTGGTTTATCCCTTCCGGCAAGTTTGAGCATCCGTACCCCCATCTCTTCATACAATGCAACATCCTCCGGCCTTATCCATGTAGCATTAATAAAATCCAGTGGATTTTCAGCTCTAGCTTGATTACAGAATTTTTCGTGTCTATCGCTTGGTTTCTTACCTTGTTGTGATGCTCTGCTGAGAGTACGATAATGATCCCTCATGATGGGGCATTCATATTGGCACATTTCATTAGCAAGCAATTCTATCTCAACACCAGCTTCCCTTGCAGCGGCTATAATCCTAGGAAGCTGATCCCAGTTTCTAACTGTCGATTGATGTGGAATTATTCGTTTAATGGTATATTTACCAGCTAACCTCTTTATTTCTTCTGCATCACGTACCCCCCGCACTATGGAAATACAGACAGGTATATCAGGATGATTTCCTCGCAGAAGTTCTAAGAACGAATCATGGGCAACAGTTACTATATCCGGTTGGACTTTTTCTATTACAGCAGCGATATCTTTACTAGCCCTAGCTCTGTCTTGAGGAGCAAGATACGAGTTAAACAAATAGTTCACTTTTATTCCAGCTTCTCGTGCTGCGGCAAAATGCTTTTGGATGCCCTCTAAGGAAACGTTTCCTACTCGAAAAGGGTCTCTAGAAGCGCCAGCAGTGCCGAAAGGGATGGCAGCAAATACTTCTGTAATTTGATCTCGAGAAGCATGGTTTGACGTCTCTATGAAGCTTAGCAGTACGGGATCCAGATTTGTGCCTAAAGTGTATTTCATAACTCTCACCTTTTTCAATTATTTTAATTACTTGATTGTGACAATAGATATATTAAATAACCGAATAATAGTTTTACCAAAATAGGAAAATTTATATATTACAGCCAATTTTAATAAATAATGAATGTAAAAATAGATGAAAAAGATAAGAAGGTTCTTCGACAATTAGAATTAAACTGCCGCCAGCCATATAGTATTCTCGGCCGTAA
Source organism: Candidatus Nanoarchaeia archaeon (assembly GCA_035289385.1). Taxonomy (GTDB): domain Archaea; phylum Nanobdellota; class Nanobdellia; order Woesearchaeales; family GW2011-AR9; genus JACOZM01. The sequence continues at coordinate 28,976 of DATDXI010000028.1, forward strand.
AGTGGGATTATCCAAAGAAGTTGTTCGCTATCGTATCAAACGGCTGGAAGAAGAGAAAGTAATTGATAGATATGTGACTTTATTGAATGCAACAAAGATTGGGCACGAGTCGTACAGGTGGTATCTGCAGCTGCAAAATGCAGATTCGGCTAAAATAAAGGAGATCATCACGTATCTTCAAAAAGATCCTCACTGCATCTGGGTTTCTACATGCACCGGAAGGTGGGACTTAATCGCGGTTTTTTCCGTCGCTTCAGCACTCCAATTTGAAGAAGTTGCTAAAGCATTTTCTTATAAGTACTACCCATATATTTTAGAAACCCAGTTTGCCGTGGCATTAAATGTATATTTCTTTAAAAGCAAGCAATTTGAAGGTGAAAAAACAGGAAATGTTGAAATTCCTCATTGGGGCGGCGAGCAGGCAATTCCAGCATTAGAGCAAGAAGAGATTCAGGTTTTAACGGAGTTATGTGAAAATCCACGACAGAATGTGGTAGACATTGCGAGATCACAACAGTTAACGGTTGATGTAGTTCGAACGCGTTTGGAGCGAATGGAGAAAAATGGATTGATTCAGGGAACTAGTATTACAATTAATTATGCTACTCTCGGTTTGCAAACTTATAAAGTTTTTTTAAATGTAAAACGGATTAATGCGGAGAAAGATAGGATGTTTCTAAGTTATCTTAGGAATCATAAAAATGTAGCAGATGTTATTTATTGTCTGGGAAACTGGAATTTAGAGGTTAATGTAGTAATGAACAACAGCGTGGACTATTATAACCTGATGATTGAATTTAAAGATAGATTCCCTGACCAAATCCAGAGTTATAGTTCCATCCAGGTGTTTGATAACTATAAGTTCAATCTATTTCCAATGGGAAGGATGTTGTTAAAACGAAAATAGTCACCCAATATACCCCACTTCCCTGCTTTTTGCTTTAGCACCAGCCGTTGATGTAGGAGATCCTTCGCTAGCCATGGCTTTTGTTTTCTTCATCAATTCCTTTTCAACTTCTACAATCTCCTTGCTCATCTTTTTTATGTCAACACCATACGAGAACTTATTCTCCAGCACTTTCAGAATCTCCTTGGCCCCTTTTATCCCCAGATACATGGGATGGCCAAACGTTTCTGCCAACAAGGAAACGGCTTTAACATCCCTTTTCTTCCCTAAGCCCAGAAGGATGCCGGAAACTCCAACAATTGGCCCGACAATACCAAAAATAGTCTTCTCTACCAGCATACCTGGCTTAGTATATTCTTTCAGCATCTTGGCATTATTGCTGGTGCAGAAAACACGAGGGTTCTCTGGAATGCTCTGCAAGCCTATTCCTCCCGTGGTGATGACTTCTGTACATTGGTATTGCTTGACGATCTTTAACACTTCTTCACAGAAGGTATAACAGCTTTCTTCATCGATCGGCTGAACATCTCCCGTCAACAGCAGCAAATCCTGCTTCTTGCCATTGAATTTTTTATAATACAGCTCTAATTTTGGCATCTCTACTAAATTATCTTCTCCCACAAAGACCGAATGAGGAAACTTGTAAGAAAAGAATGAACATAATTTCTGCGCCTGAAGTTCTTCGATCATGAAATCAACGGCGATCTTCCCCACATTCCCTATACCCGGCAAACCTTCGATGAACAGCGGCTTACTCAAAGAAATAGTCTCTTTGGTCTCCTTAATGATCTCCCATTGGCTCATGACATTAAAAAAGAAGATGGAATTTATTAATCTTTGGAAATATTCGGCAATGAGCTTTAGGAGTTATCCTGATCCTGACGGATGATCATCACTCCATTGTTTAAGCTGGCTTTGACTGTGATACGTTGAACCGCCCGAAGACCCTCCACCATGTCCACCAGTAGAGGCAGCATAAACTACGATTGCCAACATCACAGCAGTAAGAATTCCTTCACCAGCAGACTTGCATGAACATCCCGATAACAAAGCCAGACCACTATACTCCACCAATCTTCTTGTAGGCAATACTTCTTCAAAAACTCTTTCAGAAAGATACTCCCTGCTTCTAATTACAATATCCTGAAGATACATCGTTTTCCTTAAGAAGAAAGAACTATTTAAAGTGTACGATATTTTTTATGAAAAAAATATGCGAGGGACGTGATTCGAACACGCGAACCCACTAAGGGACTACCCCTTCTTGTCTGTTAGCAGAAGCCAACAAAGCTCAAGGTAGCGGATTTGACCGCTCTCCCACCCCCGCATGAAGTGGAAGATTTCTACCTTATTTAAAAAAGTAATGAAGAATTATTTCTTGCTCAAATTATAAAGACCTTGCAATATTAACATTAAGGAAAGGATAACCAATATGATACTACAAGCAATGAATATATATCCCGTAGCCCCCATGATTTCTCCCTGCAAGATAACATTACTTACGACTAAGCCCATTAGACCTATTTCTGTTCCGTTAATCTGTTGAGCTATCTCTCCCCAAGTAGAAGTTGTACTAGTCACTCCCTGAACAAGTTTACCAATATAAAATTCTTTAACTATGAAAATAGAAGAAGCTATCGTCAAGAAAAAGAGAATGAGCCCTGCCCACAACTGTATTTTTGCAATTGACCTCTTTTTTAACATGATAAGAAAAGAAAGATTTCTCCGTTATTAAACCTTACTCACAAATTTGTTCCCATCAATGAAAAATCTCCACTGCAAGTGCAACGCATCTTTTATCCCTATCCTGCTGCTTTTTCTAATTTTCCCCACCAAAAAACCATCATCAACAATCTTCATTTCTTTTCCCAGCGCTAAACCATTATGCCTCTTATCGATACCTAGCGCTTGACAGAGCTTTCCCGGACCGGAACACAGATTGTGCACATTTTTGGTTCCTCTTTTTTGTTTCATCATCTCCATACCCGACAAAGGCTCAACTGCACGAATCAAAACAGCTCCCGGCTTGCCAACATGTTCCGTCGTAAAATTCAGGCAATAATACATCCCATAGATCAGATAGACATAGACATAGCCATACGTCTCAAACATGATCTTGCTTCGTTCTGTTCTCTTGAATGCATGAGATGCGGGATCATCAGTATATGCTTCCGTTTCTATAATCCTAACTTTACAGCCATCCACCAGAATAATTTTTCCTAATAGCTCTTGCGCTACCTTCACTGTGTCTTGCGCAAAGAATGATCGTGGAACTATTTTCATCATGATCTTATCATTTACCTACTGGAATAAGAAGAATATAAACCTTCTCTCCATCTATTCAAAGGCATCGTAATCTTATAATCAATAATGGTTGGATTAGTATTGTCGCTCCCTGGCTCTCTTTCAGGATCCTTGTCTGGCTCTTTCTCTTTTGGAGGAATATCAACCGCATCTTCTAATGGCAATTCTAGAACATGCTCTCGTTCACGATCCCGTCGTCTCTGCTCATCTCTTTTCAGCCGATCTATAATAAAAGCATCCAGCATAGCAGTTGGAAGAACAATAAACTATTTAAAATATGGTGAAGAGAAAAATGGTTATCTTCTTCTTATACCTCTTACCCCTAGGGGATGTAGATCATACATTTCAGAAAGATAAGACCTCAAAGTGCACTATTTTTTAATGATTTCTTAAATTTTAGTGCACTATAGAACAATTAACCTGCCGTAATCAACGCTTGACACTCCCCTTCCACACATCGTATTTCCCCCTGACCGCAGTCAAGAGTATTTGGCTCACAATTCAACGTGCATATCGCCCCTTCACAATCCGGCGCAAAATCTGTATTCAGCGCATCCTTCGCATGACAGCATCCTGCCGGAACACAATCTTTGTCGATAGCACATTGCTTTTCCAGAGGAATTTTTTGCTCAAAAGAACAAGAGCTAAGAACTGTTGCCATCAGCAGAACAACCAGGAGAAGAATAATCCATTTCATTGATATTGCACATCGTGGATAGTTTTTCCGTAAGGCACTCCTCTCTTCCTTCCCCAGACATCAACGTTCACCCAGCGGTCTTTTAGTTTAATCATAGAGAAGAAGTGGATCCAGGGGTATTTTGGAATTTTTGTCACAAATTTAATCCTGATGTTCTTCCTCCCAATTTTTTTTTGCATGAACCTATTGAAAATCAATGCATACATGTGGCATGGCAAGCTTTTTGACTTAAACATGTTCCTATAAAAGAAATTCGTCCAGGGCTTTCGTAAATAACAATGAGAGATCATCTGATACCTTTCAGAGATGAGGTGATAACACTTCTCCATATACTCTTCTACGGATAAATCTTTCCAGGCGAAGGTACGCAATTCCCTATCTATTGCCTGATAGGTTGCCCTCCTGAAATAGACATTGATCCCAAGAAAGCTGACGATCGTTATTAAAAATAATGTTAACCCTCTCATGCCCTGTTCACAGGGAAGGAAGTATCCATAAATATTTAAATGTTGTTGCAAGAATTGCTTAGTAGAAAGTGTAGGTAGCACCAATATGTGAGCGTTGCTTTACAAATCCATTAGCTTGCGGAAGGGGATTGTCCCTCGGGGAAGGCGCCGCATTCCACAAAACACATCAGCAAAGCGAACAGGTGCTACCCGAGCAAAGCGAGACTTTCTACTTAGCCCGCAGGAAAGCTCCCATCCCAAACAAAGTCTATTCCTTCAAAAAATCATCAGTATACGCAGACTGCTCGCTGATCTCTCCACGAAGATTCTGCACCATCATCTTTTTTGCTTCTTCAGGAGAATAATTGCCTAACAGCCAGGAGAGTTTGATATAAGCAGTTTCAGGAAGCATATCTTCACAATAGATAGAGCCTATCTCCGACAGCCTTCTTAAGTTTGTATAAACAGAGGGATGAACTCTTCCGAACAGACACTGAGAGGTTATCGCTACGATCCCCCCTTTCGCTAAAAACGATTGGAGATACGCATAATTCTGAAGATTCTTTTCACCTAAGTTGGTTGGAGCATGCCCTAATCCCGTCCCTTCAATCATGATGGCCCGGTAATGAGACGTAAAAAAACGGAATAATTCCGGATCCATATTGGGATGGACCTTTAACCACCCTACCTTCTCCTCAAACTTGTCACGAAGAATGACCGCTTCCTTCGAACCTAGCCCTTTCCCCGTCGTGCCCTTAGGATAATCCTTCCATAAATATTCAATACCTACAGGCTTGACTAAAGCAATCGCAGTTGAATTTATCGCTTTAAAAGAATCTCTCCTGCTGGTGTGCATCTTTCTTACTTTTGTGGCAGGAAGGATAGCACAGTCATCATCATTGCTTGAGTGATGCATACAAACAGCCACTCCCACAAAATCCGTCTCAGCAATAAATTTTGCAGCACAAGTAAGATTTAAAGCAGCATCAGTACTTCCTCGGTCAGGACTGCGCTGAGACCCTACTAGGATGACGGGAAGATTGATTCGCTCAAACATAAAGCTTAAGGCAGCAGCAGTATAGGATAACGTATCGGTGCCATGACCGATGATGATTCCTTTCACTTTCTTTCCAGAAACACCCTCTAGAGCATATTTTTTTACAGCTCGGGCAATGGTTTGGTAATCAGAAAAACGGATATCTTCCGACATCAGGTTAGAGATAAGCTCAGTATGGACATTTGTTATTTTCCCAATCTTCGGAAACTTTTCCAATAAGTCTTCCGCAGTAAACTTCGCGGTGACGGCACCGGTAGTATAATCCACCTTGGAAGCTATTGTTCCGCCGGTATGAAGAACAACGATCGTTGGCAGCTTCTCATCTTTGGACATGAGCAATGATGTTTTCTGTTTTAACACTTCCCTTTCCACAAGCTGTATCTCCTTGACGTCTTTCTTTTCAAACCCTAGATTATAGCCGGTATTCAGCTTGATCATAACAATATCTTTGTGAGGAGATGGCATGAGGATCCCTTCTACTTGTTCTTTTGGCGTGATAACTTTGACGCTATCTCCGGGAGCTGCAGCATCCTTGACAGCATCTTGGAAAACAGGATTTGCCTTTCTTTTCATATCTTTCTCAACACTCATTCAATTTTAAAAATAAAGCTAGTTTATATACATTTGGATGAAGGTTAAGAGAAAATAAGCATCCTACCAACCAAGATTCAATAGTCCCGAAGAGAAAAGTATTTATACCAATTTACGCTCTTGAAAGGAGCTTCAATAAACAAGAAGCGCAGAATCCCCATAAAAACAGCGAAAAATAGTCGGCAGCAGCGCAAAAAAAAGGTGAGCATGATGGAAATACGAAAAACACGGACGTGTGAAAAGTGTAATGTCCAAGTTCCCCTTGGCAAAGTAAAATTCTACCCTCGAGATGATAGCAGAAACTGGCTCCTCTGTGAAGCCTGCGCCGAGAAGATGAAAACAAACAGGATGAAGCAAAGCGCTGCTCTTGCTCCTCAGCCAGCACCAAAAAAAGAAATGATTAAAAATGTTGTGCAGCCAAAGGCACAGAGCAAAAATATCATCGTCAGTACTGACCCTTCTTATGACACAAAGTACTGTAACAGATGCCATTATCAGTTCCAGATAGATCTTGACAGTAAAAATCGCGTGAAAAAGATGGTCTGCCCTTACTGTGGAAAAGATGATCGGCTGGGCTTTGCCGTAGGAAAGAGATAAAGATCAGAGGAACAATAAAAAATACACCAGGAGAAATATATGCTATATGTCCATAAACTAACGGATTTGACCATGCGCTCGGCAGAGACCGAAAGTGTCTACCTGCTGCGGGAGATCAAGCAGAAGTTTACGCTGCCCTTGGCATCATCTGCTTTTCAGGAATATCTTTCTGAAGCTAATGTTTCTGAGACTGATATTACCATGATGGATGCAGCTCTGGAGCTTATACCCATCACTCTTCATAAGCTCACGATCATCTATGAAAGTAAAAACCAGCATCTGGAGATGATCAATGTTGAGCGTTCTGCAAATATCCTTAAAGCAGCTACCAAAGATATACAGAAAAATAGGGAGTATGCCCAAGCGCTTAAAGAATCCTTGCCGCCGAATTTAAGCAAGATGATGGATATATTAAATGCCGTGCCAAAAGCAAGAAGCCAGGAAGATAAAGTTGCCCTGAACAATGAGATCAGCAGTGTGTTTGAATTTATCTTGCGCAACCAGCAATTTTTCTTTAATTGCACAGACATCGTTGAGGAAGGGACATTAAGCAGCATCAAAGGGCTTCATGAAAGCATGAGCCACGGCTATCTGTACCATTTAGGGATAGAAGAAGAGCTGAAGAAAATTGATCCTCAGGACATTCGAGTCAAAGTACCGGTAGAGATCAGCGAAGCGGTTACGGCAGTGAAAGGAAACGTAGCTTTCATTAAGGAAGCGGTGGAACGAGCATATAACATCAATAAAAGGATGGTCGATCTTGCTGTTTACCTCTATACGTTTGTCAAGTTGGCGAATGGGAAGTAGGTCAAGATAGAAAAAAATCTACAGCTTCTCATAACCTTATTTCCTAAATCTTTATATATCATCCATCTTCTCCACTGCAGAAAAGAAGAGAGGAGTACAACTATCATAGAGGGGTAAGATAATCATGAACGATTCCAGCAAGACAAATGATTTCAAAGTGAAAGACCTTTCCCTGGCAGACTGGGGCAGAAAAGAGATAACTATCGCTGAAAAAGAGATGCCTGGCCTTATGGCTTTACGGCAAAAATACCGTGCATCAAAACCATTGCACGGCGCTAATATAACCGGCAGCCTGCATATGACTATTCAAACGGCAGTCTTGATCGAAACCCTCGTGGAACTGGGAGCTAACGTACGCTGGTGTTCCTGCAATATCTTCTCAACACAAGACCATGCTGCTGCTGCTCTTGCTGCTAAAGGCATCCCTGTTTTTGCCTGGAAAGGCGAATCTCTGAAAGACTATTGGTGGTGTACCATCAAAGCTTTGGATTTCGGTAACTGGCAAGGCCCAGACTTGATCGTCGATGACGGGGGAGATGCAACGTTGATGATCCATAAAGGAGTAGAGATAGAAAAGAATCCTGCGGAACTGCAGAAGGATTATTCTGCTGAAGGCGAAGATTTCCAAGAATTGATGCAGGCTTTGAAAATTCTTCATGCTAAGAAAAAAGACTGCTGGTCAAACGTAGCTAAAAAGATAAAGGGCGTCTCGGAAGAGACGACAACGGGAGTCCATAGGTTATACCAAATGCTGGAACGAGGAACATTGCTCTTCCCGGCAATTAATGTCAATGATTCCGTAACGAAAAGCAAGTTTGATAATCTCTATGGCTGCCGAGAATCGCTAGTTGATGGCATCAAACGGGCTACAGATGTCATGTTGGCAGGAAAAGTTGCGGTTATTGCAGGATATGGAGATGTTGGCAAAGGCTGCGCCCAATCACTAAGAGGATATGGCTGCCGTGTTATTATCACAGAAATTGATCCTATCAACGCCTTGCAGGCAGCCATGGAAGGCTATGAAGTAAAGAAGATGGATGATGCCTGTAAAGAAGGAAATATCTTTATCACCACAACCGGGAATACAGATATCATCGTTGAGCGCCACTTCAAGAGCATGAAAGACCAGGCTATCGTCTGCAACATCGGTCATTTTGACAATGAGATTGATATGCAGTGGCTAGATAAGAAGTCTGGAGCGAAAAAACAGAATATCAAAGCACAATATGATAAATATATTTTCCCTAATGGCAGAGAGATCTACATCCTTGCTGAAGGTCGTCTGGTAAATTTAGGCTGTGCTACTGGCCATCCGTCTTTTGTCATGAGCAATTCTTTTACCAATCAAGTTCTCGCCCAGCTGGACTTATGGCAGCATCCAAGGAAGGTAGGAGTTACGGTCTTACCAAAAAGATTAGATGAAGAAGTAGCCCGATTGCATCTGAAGACCATTGGTGTAGAGATTGATGAATTGACGGAGAAGCAGGCGAAGTATCTAGGCCTGAAGAAAGAAGGGCCGTATAAGGCAGAACATTATAGGTATTGAGCGCTGGAAGAGCACTGAAGCACCATAATTCCATAACATTATTAATCACTCCTTCAAAATAGTGTTCTATGCTGGAAATATTCTATCTAGAAGGCCAGGCTATAAAGAAGGCTGAGCCTCAGGAACTTCTAAAGATACGCCGGAAAAAGCTCTGGATTAATGCTATAGCTATAACTCCGGAAGAAGCTGAACTTCTTAAGGCAGCCTTTGACCTTCACCCCTTGACTATTGAAGACCTCCAGCATACCTTAACCAGGGTAAAAGCGGAAGTATTTCCAAAATATCTTTTTTGCGTTTTCTATACTATCCGCCGCATGGCGCATCCAGAACTGCAGGAGATAGATTTTATTCTGGGAAATAATTTTATCATCACAAACCATCAGCAGGAGCTTGGCTCTACCGAAGAGCTGAAGACAAACTCAAAGAAACTGTTCTCTCTGCTCTCGCGAGGAGCCGACTTTGTCTTTTACCACATTATGGACAAGGAAACAGACCAATTCTTTTCCGTTATTGATTATCTTGAAGAAGAGATTGAAAAGATCGATACCCTGACCAAGCGCCCACAGCGAGGGTTATCATTACGTATCATCGAGATCAAAAGGAGCATTTCAGACATGCGAAAAACCGTAGCAGCGCATCGGGAAAAGATCACTTCCCTAGCTAAAGGAGAACGCCGTTTTATTTCCAAGAAAGCCCGGCCATACTTTCGAGACCTGCTGGACCATTCTATCCGTATCGCTGATGAGATGGAATATTATCGGGAAGCCATCAATGGAACGTCTGAAGCATATAGGTCCTCTGTTTCTCTCCACATGAGCGAAGTGATGAAAGTTCTTTCCGTCATCACTACATTAGCCATGCCTATCACTGTTATATCTAGCATCTATGGTACAAATTTCAAGATTCTACCTGGTGCAGAATCAACCTATGGCTTCTGGGTCATGATCATTATGATCATGCTGCTCATGCTAGGCTTGATCTATTTCTTTAAAAGACGAAGATGGTTTTAGGTGAGGAGATGGTTTTAGGAAGGATTTTAATCCACTAGTATCATCTCTCATTTCCCCCATACTCTCATGACCATTTCCTCAGAAACCATTAAAAACTCTCTTATAACAAGATAATTATGAAGCAACTTACCAAGCCACATTTCCTTCCCACAACGATAGAAGAAGGCAGAACGTACTATAAGAATTTCCAGCAATTTGATATCATTATCATCTCTGGAGACCCCTATTATGACCATCCCTTATCCGGCACAGCGATCATCGCCAGACTGCTAGACCAGAAAGGTTACCGAGTAGCAATCATCCCTCAGCCAGAGACAGAAGCAGATTTCAAAAGTTGCGGGGGACCAAAATACTTTTTCTGCGTTACCTCTGGACTGCTGGATTCCATGCTCGCTAATTATACACCTATGCTTCGGAAAAGGGAAAATGTTCTTGTTCCGGAACGAGCCTTGATTTCTTATACTCAAACCATCAAGAGGCTGTTTAAAGACAGCATCGTTGTATTGGGAGGAGTTGAAGCGACCATCAGAAGATTCACTCATTTTGATTATAAAGAAAATAAGCTCAGACGGGGAATTCTCCATGATGCAAAAGCAGATCTCTTGATCCATGGCAATGCGGAACGGCCGATCTTAACATTACTTTCACGGTTTGCTGCCCTTTCTGCTGAAGACAGAAAAAAATCTTGGGAAAAACTCAAAGAGCAGCTTGATCTCCAGAGGATAGAAGGGCTGACGTTCCGCGTCAAAGAGAAAGACCTGGCCAAGAAAGTAAGAAAACTTCCTTCTTATGAAGAGTGTGTTGAAGATAAAGCCAGATTCAGCCTTCTCACCAGAACACAATATCTTCTTCCAGATAATGCTTTTTTGGAACAGACGGGAAAAGGCTTCTTGCTTCACACACGCCCTGCCCATCTCTTAACACCAGAAGAGATGGATTTCATTTATTCTTCACCATTCACCAGAAAGATGCATCCGCAGACAAAGAATCTTGAATTTTGCATGGAAATGACTAGCAAGCTGGAAACTTCTGTCGTTATCGGCAGAGGCTGCTGGGGCAGCTGCAATTTCTGCAGCATTCCCTTAGTTCAAGGAAAGGAAGTGGCTATCAGAAGCCATGGGAATATCATTGCGGAAGTGGAGGAGCTGGGGAAGAATGGAGCAGAGATGATCAATGATCTTACGCTCCCTACGCTAAATATGTATGGCTCTTCCTGTTCCATCTATAACCAGGAAAGCGTGATGTTTTCACCGATCATTGAGAAAGATATTAAAGTCTATGACAAAAAAGAATATTGCAACCAGCAATGTGTCGGCTGTACAAATAGAAAGCTCAGCAACAAGCTGCTGCCTTTGCTTCAAGGAATTGAAAAAGTCCTAAAAAAATATGGGATGACGATGGAGTTAAGGTCTGCTTTACGGCATGACATTATCCTTCATCAGAAAGAGTTATTTAGAAAAGTGATGGAATTTACCTCTCGCTTAAAAATTGCCCCAGAACATATCTCCGACTCTGCTCTGGAGTCGATGAACAAAGCGACGGGAAAAGAATTTGAATTATTCCTTAAAGAATTTGAGAAAGTAAATCAGGAACAGGGAACGCATAAGCGCTTGGTCCCTTATTTTATTGCCGCTCATCCCGGAACGACGATGAAAGATATGCAGAACCTGAAAGAGTTTTGTGAACAGCATAAGCTCTTTGTCAAATTGACGCAGATCTTCACTCCAACACCTGGCACGGCATCAACAGCAACGTATTATTCCGGCATCGAAACAAGGACGAAGAAGAAAGTGTATGTTGCTAGAACATTTAGGGAAAGAAAAGACCAGAAGAATGTGCTGCTGGGAGAAACTGAGCAGCGATAATATCAACACCTTATGGCAAAACTAACCAAAAAAATAGTAGCAATTGGCGGGGGAGATATTAGAAGAGTTCCTGGAACGTTGGCTATTGATAAAGAAATAATTCGATTGGCGCAAAAAAAACGACCAAAGTTGCTTTTCATTCCAACGGCAAGTTCGGATAGTACAGAATATTGGAAGCACATAGAAAAATACTTTGGTAAGAGATTAAGGTGTAAAACGGATGTACTGTTCTTGCTCAGAGAGACTATAACCAAAAAAGAGATCAAAGAAAAAATTCTTAATGCAGAAATTATTTACGTTGGGGGAGGAAATACACTAGCCATGATCAAATGTTGGCGACGGCTTGGTGTTGACAAGCTCCTCAAGACCGCTTGGCAACGGGGAATTGTTCTTTGTGGTATTAGTGCAGGTTCAATCTGCTGGTTTGAATCAGGACATAGTGATTCTATATCATTTTACAACAAAAAAAAGTGGAGATATATCAAAGTTCATGGTCTGGGATTTCTTAAAGGAATTCACTGCCCTCACTATAACAGCCAAACGTTGGGTGTTCCACGTAAAACTCATTTCCACAAGATGATTAAGAAAATGGGCGGTGTTGGCATTGCCATAGATAACAATTGTGCCATCGAATTTATTGATGATAAATATCGGGTCATCACTTCAAAGCCTTACGCCAAAGCATTCAAAATCTTCAAAAATGATGCCAAAGTTATTTCTGAAATGATCCATCAAGTAAAAGAATTAACACCTATTACTTATTTATTGAAACGATGACAAAAAAAAACCTCTCTAGTTCCAAAAATCTTAAAAACTAATCTTGTTCACAGCAACTGATGAAAACAAACGATGTCATCGCTCTTGGCAATGCCTTGATGGACTTCTTGATCAGGATAGATGAAGATAAACTAGTAGAGATGAGCCTCAACAAGGGGGAGATGCATCTCGTCGATGAGCAGCAGGCAAAATCCTTGCTCAAAAAAATAAAGGAACAAAAGCTCTCGGTAGAATATGTTCCCGGCGGTTCTGCAGCAAATACGATAAGAGGCCTCGCTTTACTGGGAGCAAAAGTCATGCTCGTGGGCAAAGTAGGCCATGACTCTCATGGAGAGATGTACGTAGAACAAGTAGAAGAGCAAGGCGTTATCAGCAAGTTAAACAAGCATCAGAAGCCTACGGGACATGCCGTGACATTTATCACGCCAGACAGCGAAAGGACATTTTCGGTTCATTTAGGTGCAGCGGTAGAGCTCGTCAAAGAAGATATCGTTGAAGAAGACATTGCCAAAAGCAGGATCCTATATATCGAAGGATACCAATTGGAAGGGAATACCAGAGAGAGTATCCTTCACGCTATAGCCATTGCCAGAAAACATGGTACGATCATCGCTATAGATCTCGCTGATCCTGGAGTTGTCCGGAGAAACAAAGACGTTCTGAAAGATCTCATCGAAAAGAATGCTGATATTGTCTTCGCTAACGAAAATGAAGCGAAAGAATTGACAGGATTAGATGCGCATCAGGCAGCCATATCCTTAGGAAAATCTATTCCTATTGCCATCGTAAAATTGGGAGAGAAGGGATCATTGGTGTATGCTGACGGATCATTGATAGAAGTTCCACCCTTCCCTGCAAATGCTCTGGACACGACAGGCGCAGGAGATATTTATGCTGCCGGATTCTTATATGGCTATTGCCAAGGTTGGGAGTTAAAGAAAGCAGGAAAGCTAGGCTCTTTATTGGCAGCAAAAGTCGTGGAAAGGTATGGAGTAAAGCTGTTTAAGGAAGAGATGGAAGAGATAAGAAATTTTTTAGAAGATTCTTAGATCTCCTTGAATAGAAAAAAGGAAAACTCTCTTCCAAGAATATCTTCTCTTTGACTTCTTTTCTTTGAATATCTCCCTTGAATATTGTTTTCACATCCATAAGCCATATAAATTCAATTCTTCCACTCTTGAGTATGGTTAAAATAGGCATCATCGGAGGATCAGGATTAGATGATCCTGCTATCCTTCACGATGGAAGAGATAAAGAAGTGTATACTCCATACGGCAAGCCATCCTCCCCATTAAAAGTAGGTACGATAAAGGGTATTCCCATCGTCCTTATCGCACGGCATGGCCGGGAACATACCATTCCACCTACTTTCGTCAATAACCGGGCAAACATTCATGCCCTGCAGCAGGAAGGATGCACTCACATCTTAGCAACAACCGCCTGTGGCAGTCTGCGTGAAGAGATCAAGCGTGGCGATCTCGTCATTCTGGACCAGTTTATCGATTTCACAAGATTGAGGAAACTTTCTTTTCACGACACCTTTGAGCCACATCATGCCGTTCACACAGGAATGGCAGAGCCATTCCATAAAGAGTTGCGGCAACAGCTGATAAGATCCTGCCAAAACTTGGGATTAAGCTATCATCCCAAAGGAACAGTCATCACCATTGAAGGCCCAAGATTTTCTACGAAAGCAGAAAGCAAGATGTTTCGTTCCTGGGGAGCAGATGTCATCAATATGTCCATCGCTCCAGAATGTATCTTGGCAAATGAAGCAGGTATTCCTTATGCTGCCGTCGCCATGAGCACCGATTACGATTGCTGGAAAGAAGATGAAGCACCCGTTAGCTGGGAAGAGATCCTTAAGACCTTCCAGCTGAATGTTTCCAAAGTCATCAGCCTGCTCACGACAACTATCCCTCGATTGGCTGACCATAGATTAGCTGATCAGGTTGACTTGAGATCTATCATCAGGACAGTTCCCCATTGGCCAAAGCCAGGGATCATGTTTCGAGATATCACCCCAGTACTGCAAAGCCCAGAAGCATTCGCTTTCTGCATCCAGAAGTTCAAAGAATACTGCCAGGGAAAAAATATCACGAAGATTGCTGGAATAGAAAGCAGAGGGTTTATTTTTGGCGCAGCATTAGCAAAAGAATTAAGCCTGCCCTTCATCCTAGTAAGGAAAAAAGGGAAACTGCCTGCAGAAAAAGTGTCTGTGGAATACCAGTTAGAGTATGGAACAGACATCCTGGAGATGCATAAAGATGCCGCTGTCAGTACTGACAAAATCCTAATTGTCGACGATCTGATCGCTACCGGAGGAACACTTCAGGCAGCAATCAAGCTTATTGAAAGCATCGGCGGAAAAGTTGCTGGCTGCGCTGTTGTCATTGAATTGCCTGACCTTCATGGCAGAGATGCAGTAAAGAACTATGACATGCTCTCTCTTATCCAATTTGAAGGAGATTAAACACTCTTTAAAAAAAAGTATTTGTTTAACATCATCAGGTCGAAATCCATTCAGTTATGACGTAGGGAGCGACAGAGGGATGGCTCCTACGGAGATGTCGCTCTGGCAATATTCACGTCAAGGATTTCGAAGATGCTAAACAAATACAAAAAAAAGTAAAAAATAAATTCTTTAAAAAATATTTAAAAAAACATATTAAAAAAGATAAAAAAAATATTTAAAAAAAAGAATCGTGAGAAACAATATTCTCGGCTTATTCTTCGTCGGAATTTCCGGAAGCTAAAGCGACGTGCACTGCCTTAGGGCCCCTGTCTCCTGACACAACATCAAATGTGACAAGATCATTCTCCTTGATGACAACGCCCTCATTAAGCCCAGACTGATGTACAAAATACTCTTTGCCGTCATCGTCACAAGCAACGAATCCGTATCCCTTCGATGCATTGAAG
>DATDXI010000029.1:0-3782 GCA_035289385.1 Candidatus Nanoarchaeia archaeon
CTATACCTGGGAAAATCCAAAGAAGCTGGGCTTTTCTTTTTCTCTCCATGCTCGTTATCCCTTTTTTGTTGTCTGCCTGTCAGGAAAATAAGATTCCCCTCCTCATCATCAAAGAAGAACCTCCGCTGCAAAAAGAAGGGACTTTTGCCGCTCAGGGAAATGTTACATACCCCGGAGAAATAAATACTTCCTGCACCATAGACAGCGACTGTGTATTGGACTCCCTTTCTCGTTGTGGGCTGGGATGCCAACAATCCCCTTTTGCCAGTGTCAATAAAGAAACAGCAGAAAAAATAGATGCTTGGCAAAGAGAAGAAGGAAACGTTGGATGTTATGCAGCAATGTGCGTGTACCCTCCCTTTGTGCAGCAAATTCCTCTCTGCATCAACTCTACTTGTACTTTCAGAAAAGAACTGCTTTGCCAAGAAGTGTGTGCGGAATTATTTTCTGAAGAAGGAGATGAATGGAGAGTAGAAGGGATGAAAGAAATAATTGAAGCAGAAGGATTCCAGACAGAACAATGCTCTTGCAAATGGGAGCTGCAGCAATAGTATCAAGAAAAAAAATCCCCTAAGGGGGATTCAGTCTTTTTCTAATTCATTGCCTTGGTTTTTTTCTCCCGCAACCATTTTATTAACGGAATATAGTTTATAATCTTTCCGTCCTTCTTCCTGATCCCTTCTTCTCTTTCTGTAATGATGAGTAAATTCCTGCACCGCAGCTCACTGCTGGCTTTGAGCAAGGCCCGCTCTTCTCGTTTCCTCGTGTCAATATTATCGAGATCATAGCAGACCTGGATGAGCTGCTTCACTGCTATCCCCTGTTTCACCACAAAATCAACCTCTTCATGCAGCTTATTTTTCCAATAAAAAATATCTCTCCCGTCCCCTTCTCGTCTGAGCTGTAAAAACGCCAGATTTTCATATAATCTTCCTAAGTTTTTGGAAAACTTACCAGAGAGTTGCGAGGTAAATCCGGTATCAATAAAGTAAATCTTTCTTGGCCATTGCATCTGCTCTTTGACTTTCGGTGAGAAAACAGGAACGCTGTAGGCAAGGTATGCAGTTTCAATGTATCCAAGGAACGTCTGAAGAGTTGATTTGCTGACACCATACCCTACGCTTTTTAATGAGTTATATAATCTACTGATAGTATATTGAGTAGAGCTCAGCAGGAGATTGAGCAAGGCTTTGAGGTTTTCTTCGCTTCTGATCCTGAACCTTTCAATGATATCACGACGAATGACAGTATTATAATAATTTTGCAAAAGCTCTATTTTCTTATTTTCTTCTATGAGCACCACTTCAGGCAATCCACCGTACGTAAGGTATTCCTCCAGCAGCAGATTTTCGCTAGCATTCTTTTCTGCCGTTCTAAAGCGGAGGAATTCCCTAAAATCCAAAGGAAAGACCCGAATTTCCATAAATCTCCCCCGCAGTTCCGTAGGGATCTCCTTGCTTGACATTTTTGAAGAGGAACCGGTGACAAAGAAGCGTATCTTTTCTGTATCATACACCCGGCGCAGCCAGATACTCCACTGAGGCATGACATGGATCTCATCCAAGAACAGATACTCTATCGGGCCATAATATGCAGTGATCGCCGGAAGAAGGTTGGTGAGAAATTCCGTGGTGCGGGGAATGCGCTCATCTTCAAAATTAAGATACACACACTTTTCTTTCCCCAGTTTATTGATGAGCTGAAAGAGCAGATATGTTTTCCCTGTCCGGCGAAAACCACTGATCACCGTAATCTTAGGAGGATTAAGAGAGGCATATTGTTCAATAGCGATATCTCTCTCAATAACTGCGGGCAGTTTCCGCTGCTTCCAAGCGCCAAGCAACGTTTTATAAAGTTGTTCCATAGAACAATAAGTAGGAATATTGTACTATATAAATGTTTCGCAGAATGGAGCGAACAGGCTCATAAACAAAAGTGACAACCCTTGTGGATGATGCACACAAAGAGCACACCACCCGCCCAGAATTCACCGTTTCTCAGCGCACTAAAGCCAATTTACCAGCGTTAAGTTTATAATCCCTCGCCTTCCATAAGCTGCTATGGCTGTTTGTGAGATGTGCGGCAATACTGGCAATCTTCTTTCTGTAGAAGTTGAAGGCGTGGAGATGCAAGTATGCAACAATTGCTCGAAATACGGCAAAGCTAAAGCAAGAGAAAGCAATTATCACAGCTCTCGGCCAGTGCAGCTGAAGAGCGAGATGCCGGATGTGAAAATAGTTGATAATTATGCTTTCCTCTTACGACGGGCTCGCGAACAGAAGAACATGAGCCAGGAGGAATTTGCCAAGCTTTTGAATGAGAAAGAAAGCATCGTTGCCAAATGGGAGCAGGGTACGCTGAAACCTCGGGTAGAGTTAGCTAACAGGATAGGAAGAATCCTTAAAATAAATCTGTTGGAAAAAGATGATCCTGGTGCCGTTGCCATGGAAAAGAAGTCTGGGTCAGGAGAATTGACATTAGGTGATTTCATCAAAGTTAGGAAGAAAAATTAGGCGTTATCTTCTCATTATTTCTGTTTATTTATACCCTGTTTATACCTTCTTTATGCCCTTTCTCTGTCCGTACGTATTTAGTTCCATAATCCAAAATAGTGGCAGGTCGTAAAATTCAGCCTGACTTTAGGTGTAAGCAATGATCGTGCTTTGATTTTAAGTAGAATGTCAGGCAAGTAATCTTTTCTCACGAAGCTATTAATGAATTTTACCTCTTGACCAAGCCACTATTTCCAACTGAACTAAATACGTACCTCTCTCCGCCAGATTTATAAAACAGGGCTGTCTTCTATTCCTATCGTGAAGACTACGACAAAAGTGCTCTTGCTGATATTTCTTGCTACCTTAGCCGTACGGCTGATATTAGCTTTCAGCATCCCTAACTTTACGTATGAATCCTATTTCCATCTGAGACAAGTTGAACATATCAGCGAGACAGGACTGCCTCTGTATCATGATCCCTTGTCGTATGGTGGCAGGGATTTACCATTCCTGCCGGTCTTCCACTATCTGGCTGCTTTTTTTGACCTGTTCCTCCCTTTGGAATTTGTGGCAAAGGTTCTGCCGAATCTCCTCTTGTCGCTGCTGACGGTCATCGTCTTTTTGATCAGCAGGAAGATGACCACTAACGAGGCAGGAAGCCTTTTTTCTGCAGGAATCGCTGGCTTCTTACCTATCTTATTTTCCACGAATGCCTTCTTGCCAAGGTCATTAGCCCTGCCCCTTATCTTCCTAGCAATCTACTCCTTTATGAATATTGATCAGGAAAAATATCTTTTTTTATATATCTTCACATTTCTGGTAGCATCTTTTACGAGCTCATTCCTATCATTGCTGATCATCGGCTTTATGATCTATGTGTTCTTATCCTTCATCGAGAGAAAGAAATTAAACAAAGCGGAGATCGAGCTGATGCTGGCTTCGCTCTTCTTCTATTTATGGAGCCAATTTATCTTCTTTAAAGATGTCTTGATCACGGAAGGGCAAGGATTTATCTGGAAAAATATTCCCTCATCGATCATCACCTCTTATTTCCCTGGATTCTCGATAGCAGAGGCTCTCGTGCTCATCAGCATCGCGCCGCTGTTGGCTGGAATATTTACTTGCTTCCGCTCATTGATCAACACGAAAGAAAGGAAATTATTTCTTCTTCTCTGTTTTATCATCTCGACAGTCCTCTTTGCCGTGTTAAAATTGATTGCTCTTGATGCTGCCTTGACCTTCATCGGGCTGATCATGGCGATCGTTTTTGCTTCTTTTTATCAAGAT
>DATDXI010000030.1:0-30745 GCA_035289385.1 Candidatus Nanoarchaeia archaeon
CGGATGCCGAATGGATAGACAATGACGGCACCATCAGCCAGCTGAAGTTTGACCTGGATGGTGCAACCAACCTGGGAACTATTTATATTGATTATATCCGGTTTTATAAGGAAGGAACACAAATACATTCTGCCTGCTCATCTGACAATGACTGCCCAGCAGACAGCTATTCTACTAATTTCTGTTCAGGAAATAATATGGTAAAGACTTTTAGCGATTACACTTGCCAATATCCGGAAACAGCAGAAGCACAATGTATTACTAATATACAGAGTGTAAATGTAGAAACTTGCACATACCAATGCTCTAATGGTCAATGTATTACTGATCCTTGTGCAGGAATTGATTGTAATGATTATTGTGATGGCACAACTAGCATGGTCTCAGGAACCTGCAGCTTAGGAGTATGTTCTTACACCGCACAAACAGATTCAGTAGACTGTGGATATGTTCAGCCCGCCTGCTCATCAGACAATGACTGCCCGGCAGACACCTATTCCACAAATTTCTGCTCTGGAAACAATGTCAAAAAGATATTTACGGACTCTAGCTGCATAAATCCGGGAACAGCAGAAGCGCGGTGTGTAACCAGTGAAGAAGACATAACTCAAGAAACATGCACTTACCAATGCTCTAATGGTCAATGTGTTACTGATCCTTGCGCAGATATTGCCTGCAGTGATTATTGCGATGGCACGACGCACATGACCTCCGGAACATGCAGTCAGGGAGCATGTTCTTACACCGCACAAGAAGATTCTACTGACTGCGGATATATACCACCTACCTGTTCCTCTGACAATGACTGCCCAGCAGACAGCTATTCCAGTAATTTCTGCTCCGGAAGCAATGTGATAAAGACTTTTACCGATTATACTTGTCAAAATCCGGGAACGGCAGAAGCGCAGTGTGTAACCAGTGAAGGAGACATAACTCAAGAAACATGCACTTACCAATGCGCTAACGGTCAATGTGTTACTGATCCTTGTGCAGGAATTGATTGTAATGATTATTGTGATGGCACGACTAGCATGGTCTCAGGAACCTGCAGCTTAGGAGTATGTTCGTACACCGCACAAACAGATTCAGAAGACTGTGGATATGTACCACCTGCCTGTTCCTCTGACAATGACTGCTCAGCAGACAGCTATTCCACTAATTTCTGCTCAGGAAATAATGTGGTAAAGGCATTCACTGACTATTCCTGCCAGAATTCGGGAACGGCAGAAGCGCAATGTATCTTTACCACTACTGACCAAACTCAGCAGATCTGCAGTTCTGATCAGGTCTGTCAGAATGGGATCTGTGAAAGCACGGCAAGAGAGGAGATCAGCATTGATGAATTTACCACGAGGGAATACTGGACGGAGAACCCCTGGTACAATAGGGGCAGCACCTCAGGTGGTAATTATGTAGGCACGATTACAGGAGCGCTGGATCCTTACTTCTACAAGAACGTAACGGGCTTTGATGAAAGCTATGACCATCTGGAGATGAAGTATAAAGGCTATACCTATGGACCGCGCCACCTGGTGATGTCTTATGTTGACGGGACGGATTGTTTGGCCTACAAAAGCTCCTGCAGGAATGCCTGGAATAATTCCCTGATCAATGATGGGCAGTGGCATATTATAGACGTAGAAGTTACGGATGCCGAATGGATAGACAATGACGGCACCATCAGCCAGCTGAAGTTTGACCTGGATGGTGCAACCAACCTGGGAACTATTTATATTGATTATATCCGGTTTTATAAAGAATGAGAAGCTGCTGGAGAAGGCATACTATTAAACTATTCTAAGGGCTCAGTAGAAAATGTCGCGAATGTTGCCAGCAGGCATTAAAAAGCTTCGTCAGATAAAGTACATTGCTGTTCATTTTACTCAGATTATATTTACTGAACAGCTGCCTGCGAGACATTTTCTACAGAGCCGATTCTAAGGAAATCTTTATATAACTCGCACTCATCCCCCAGCACATGGCTCTGGAGATAGACCCTAACAAATTACAGAAGAAAAAGGACATCGAAGCAGACGGCATCAATCCCTATCCCTATCATTTTCCCCAGATGCATCATGCTACTGATATCAATAAGAAGTACGCTAAACTTCTTGCTGGAGACCATACGACAGACAAAGTTTCAGTGGCAGGAAGAATCATGCTCCGAAGGGTCATGGGCAAAGCAGCCTTCTTCCATATTCAAGATCAAAGCAGCAAGGTGCAGGTTTACCTTCAGCAGAATACCTTAGGGGCAGAAACCTATGAAAGGATCACAAAAAAAACAGATACAGGAGATCTGATAGGAGTAGAAGGAGTCATCTTCAAGACAAAGATGGGTGAAGTCACCATCAATGCCCAGAAGGTAGAGATCCTTTGCAAATCTCTCTTGCTTATGCCGGAGAAGTACCATGGCTTGAAAGATGAAGAGCTTCGCTACCGGCAGAGATATGTCGATCTTGCCGTCAATCCTGATGTCCGTGATGTTTTTGTCAAGAGAAGCAAGATTATTGAGGAAGTCCGTGCTTTTTTTATCGAAAAAGGATTTATGGAAGTGGAAGTTCCCACATTGCATACGATCTATGGAGGGGCTAATGCCCGGCCGTTTGTCACCCACATCAACACTTGGGATATGAAGATGTACCTTTCTATTTCTCCAGAACTCTTCTTGAAGAAGCTGTTGGTCGGCGGTTTTGAGAAAGTATTTACGATATGTAAAAATTTTAGAAATGAAGACGTTGATACTTCTCACAATCCTGAATTCACGATGCTGGAAGCCTATCAGGCTTTTGTGGATTACAATACGATGATGATATTGCTAGAGCAAGTCTATGAGCGGGCTTGCATTGCTGTCCATGGAACAACGAAAGTCCGCCAAAAATTCCGCGGCAAAGATGTGGAGATCGACTTTAAAGCTCCTTGGAAAAGGATGACCTTATTACAGTCGTTGAAAGAATTTGCCGGATTGAATGTTGCCCATGCCCCTTTAGATGAATTGAAGAAGCTGATGAAAGGATACAATATTGATTATGAGGGGGATTTAACTTGGGGATTGGCTGTCCAGCTGCTCTTTGAAGAGCTTGTTGAAGATAAACTCATCCAGCCGGTCCATATCACCGACCATCCTGCGGAATCCACTCCACTCTGCAAGAAAAAACGGGGAGATGACCGCTTGATCGAACGATTTGAATCGTTCTGCATGGGGATGGAACTATCAAATGCTTATTCTGAATTGAATGATCCTGTTCTGCAGAGAACATTATTAGAGCAGCAAGCCTCTCAGCTTAGGGGGGGGGCTGAAGAAGCCCATCCCATGGATGAAGATTTCCTTAACGCCATTGAATTTGGCATGCCCCCTGCGGGGGGATTAGGATTTGGGATTGACAGGATGACGGTCATTTTAACAGGAGCTGAATCGATAAGGGATGTCATCTTGTTTCCGACGATGAAGCCAGTTGTTGAGGAAGAAAAAATATCGAAGAAGGAAGCAAAAAGGAATGGTACGCAGAAAATAGTTTAAACTACTTTTCTCTCTAAGCGTAATCGTACCTTTATCTCATTCCCCGGAGGTGTCCAAGCTACTTCATCACAAACCCTTAAGACATAAAAGAGCCCTTGGCCGATAGAATCTTGCGGCTTTTTTTCTCTAAACGTATTGTAAGATCTTCTGGTTCCTCTGGCCTTTATTTCACAGGCTTGCAGATGAGCATAATCAAACCCTATCCCCTCATCCCTAACCACCACTTCTAGAAGATCAGACTCCGGTTTCTTGACAAGCTGATGAGAGATCATCGTCACTTTACTGTCATCATAGCTATTTCCATGCTCCTCGGCATTAGTGATGATGCCGTACATAACGTCGCTTATCACATCGCCACCAACTATCCCTGGACGAAGAGAATAATTTTCCCGGAGGTGATAAATCCCCATGATTCTTTCTGAAACTGCCGCAGCTAAGGTACATGTCAGCCAATGCCGCTCATCATTTCCATGAGGATCAGGAAGAATAGCCTGAAATCCCGGTTCCTTTTCGATGCGAAGTGTAGTTCTATCTACTTCCACTAATCTTGCAAAGTCGACATCAGCGATTATTTCTTCCATGTTCAATATTGATTTTAATTTAAACTCCCCTCTTAAACGCCTCAGAAACAAACGGTGTGGACGGCAGGGTTCGAACAATAACCTTATCTGCCTAGCTCTGACTCCATTCTCCTTTTTTCTAACTTTCCTTCAAAAAGTCATAAAAATTCGACGTCGAATTTTTAGGACACAAGAAATCCAGCAACCCATTCATCTACGCCCTAAAGAGCGTAGCTTTCTGGATTTCTTTGTGTAAACAAAAAGGAATGGATGAATCTATTGGTAATGTTCTGTCGTTAATCGTTGCAAATCATCTAGCAAACCTACTTGATTGAGTTGTCTGGGAGCAGTCTCTAGAGACGTAGCATAATCACGAAGGTCTGAAGGAAGTGGGCTGTATCTTCTTAATTCCAGTGCTACCCCTCTCTCATTAATGATAGGAGTATCCCTCACAACAGCAATTACTTCAGTTAATATTTCAGCTCTTCTTTGATCTGTTTCAATGCCCATTTTTTTCCTCCACTATAAAAAAAATGTGGACGGCAGGGTTCGAACCTGCGTAGGCACTAAGCCAATGGGTATCTTCCACTGAAATGTCCTAAGCCCATCCCGTTTGACCACTCCGGCACGTCCACGCCAATAGCTTCATTTTTGCGGTTGTTATTTATATCTTTCGGAGATATTTTTGGAGACACCTGTATGATGTAATCAGATTGTCAGCAGACAAAAAAAATGCCAAACTGCAACCTCAATATCCTAATTCCACAATGTTTAAAAGCCCATTTTCCTAGGAACCTATACCTATGAACAAAGGAATGAACAGCAAGTTCTTGATTGGGCTTCTTGGAGTAATTTTACTGGTCTTATCAGCGTGCAATCCAAATAATAGCCTTACCGGAGATATTGTAGCTGACTCAAATGATTCCTGCAGCGCTCTTAGCGGATCAGCAAAAGATACTTGTTATCTGGAAGCTAAAAAATGCAGCAAGATAACCTCATCAACGTTAAGAGATTCCTGTGTTGTAGAATTAGCGAAGATCAACAATGATCTGGAAGTCTGTAACTTGATTCAAAGCAACAAGACAGTTGCTTATTGCCAGGAACAGATTGCTATTGCCACCAACGACCAAAGGATATGCAGCAACATGGAAGAAGGATATTGGAAAGACAACTGCAACTATCAACTCGGATTAAGCAATAATAACGAAGACTTCTGCGGCTTAGTCATCGACTTACGGCAGCGGGAAGAATGTTTTGAGAAAGTTGCTTTAGAAATCAATAATTATAAGATATGCAGGTACTTTTCAGAGAATTTCAGGAAGGATAAATGCTACTATAATATAGCCGTTGACCTTGCCGATGTGAAGGTCTGCCGCTGGATTAACTCGCAAACGAGCAAAGATGCCTGTGTCAAGAAGATTGCAAAGAATACCGAAAATAAAGAGCTGTGTGAAAGAGTATATTTTGAGCAGATCAAAGAAGATTGTTATGCTATGTTTAATTGATTTATGCTATGTTTAATGGAGAGGAATAGTTTTAGATTTTTCTTTAGGCTTTATGAACTGATAAAAAAGAGAGAAATGAATGGAGAGAGAGAGAAAAAAAATAGAAAAGAATTCTAGAAAAGATTATTTCGCATTTTTCTTATTCCACGTGTACTTCCGGCGTGCCGCAGTTGCACCATAGCCGCAGGAAGCGCATCTCTTCTTCCGGACATGGTACGCCCTACGCCCGCATCTCTTACATGGAATGTGGGTTTTCTTCCCGCTTTTTCTTCCGTGACTAGCTGTTCCCTTGGTCATAGGTTAAATCTCCTCGATAACTATAGCATTATGCCGGAGAGATGATCGTTATCGTATCTCCACGGATAAACACTGTCCCTAGTTTTCTCTTCAGCTCACCATTTTGGTGCTCTTCAGCTTCTTCTAAGACAGTATTGATGTGAATATCAAATGCACGTAATTTTCCTACATATCGCGTACCGTTTTTCAAGTCTACCATCACTGACTTGTTTCTAGCATGATTTAAAGTATCTAAAGGCCTTGAACCATCTTCCATTTTATATTACCCCCTTCGAATTTTCTATTTAGAATGAGTTTGTTATATAAATCTATCGCTG
The DNA here is from genome assembly GCA_035289385.1 of Candidatus Nanoarchaeia archaeon. GTDB lineage: Archaea > Nanobdellota > Nanobdellia > Woesearchaeales > GW2011-AR9 > JACOZM01. Next base: position 6,197 of record DATDXI010000030.1, read on the forward strand.
ATTTGTGAGGAAATAACTTTCAAAAATATCTCCAATATCGGCAAAACCAATCCTTCAGAGTATGTATTTAGTTCGGTCAAAAATAGTGGCTGGGTCAAGAGGTAAAATCCATTAAGGACTTCGTAAGATAAAGTTAGTTGCGAGGCTTTAAGCGTAAACATATAGTTTTTCATACAGTTCTTACTGAAAGCCTCGCTGGATTTTACGACCTGCCACTATTTCTGGTATGGAGCTAAATACGTACCCTTCAGAGAAAAGATTATAAACAAACCTATCGTTTGCAGCAGTATGGTCAACTTTGCAAAACTGCAGACAGAAATTAAGGCGTATGACACCGAACGGGAGAACCTCATCAAGAAAAGCAGGGATGTTCTGAAACTGAGCAAGCAAGTCATCTATGCTGTTCATCGTGATGAATTGAAAGAAGCAGCGCAATTAGTGAAGACCATGAATGACGAAAAGAAAGCTCTCGATAAAATATCCAAGCATTCTCATAAGATGGAATCGGAAGGCAGCTATAAGATCGCCATCCAAGAATATGTTGAAGCGATCCTCTATTATGAATTTGTCAAGAGCGGAAAGTTGATAGATGTAGATGTTGCCGCAGAATATTTCGTGCTAGGATTGTCTGATCTCCCTGGAGAGTTGGTCCGAAAAGCAGTGTTCTTAGCAGGAAAGGGAAAGGTTGATGAAGTGATAAAGATCAAGGATGAAGTTGATATGATCTATGGAGAGCTATTGAAGTTTGATTTCAGAGACAATGAGATCCGAAGGAAAGTTGATGCGGTCAAATATGATTTACGAAAGTTAGAAGATCTAGTTCTTGACCTCCAGTTGAAAGGGCGTACGTGTTGAGGTTATATCCCTTTTCCGGTATTAATGATCAATTTTTTTCTGCCATCTAAAGGATGGACTTGTTTTGAATCAACCAACTGCAGGTGTAATGCCAATCCTGCGGCACCTGACGGCTCTGCTGCAATTCCATGCTGAGAAAACAATTGATGAGCTCTAGTGATATATTCCTCCCGGACAGGATATGTCCCCGTCATTGTTCCAGTAAAGTTCATCCTCTGGAGGGCTGCTAAATCCGATTCATGATATGCTTGAAATGGCCTGAAAGGAGCAGGTAATTTATCCGCGATACTTTCTGGATCTTCTGGCTCAGCGCTAAGGATGCTCATAGAGATCAATCTATCTAATGGAATTTGGAGACGAGGATCAGCTTTTCCATGGGCTAGATACTGCCTAACGTTCTTCTCCTGCCAATGCAGTAAATTATCTCTCACTCTTCCTGAACCACAAGGGACGTAAACTTCATCTGCTTGAGTGTTAAACACTTCATGCGCCAGCCAGTCATAAAAGAGTTCATTGGCGCGGAACATCAGTGTAGAAGTTAAGTCAATACCCCTTTTGTTATTGGTCATGGCCAGAATCTGTTCGGGTGTCAGCTCTGCCTTTGTTAAATCAGCCACATAAATATCTGCTCTCAATAACCTTAACTGTTCCAAGCGTGCTAGAGGAAGATCTTTATCTACCAACAGTTTTGGCGGTGGCAAACCATATCTGGCTAAGGAATGAGCTAAAGCTTTTCCATCATTTCCTGCGGTTAAGATGGTAAAGCGAGGTGGGGGGAGTTCTACAATGGCACCATTCAATGATTGGTCTCTTGCCAGAAAAGAAGAAGCATAATCTCTCAATAGTACAGCAGCTTCCCAGGCTGGACGATCTTTTGCCGTTCCGGTAGGATTTACTGACTCATCTTTAACTTGAATGACCCCATAGCCTTCGGCTGTCAAATCTAACGGGAAGTCCGGCGTCTTTTGCCATTCAGGATCTGCAGGATTATCTTCATCAAACACAGGAATTTCATCGAGCCATCGCTGGATAAGCTCCCAAGACATTCGCTCGGGGTAAGGAACTTCTTGGACGATCTGTCGGTCAAGCATCATTTCTCTCCCCTCAATAATAGCCTCATAATTTATTATTCTCCATCCAAATCTTCCAACAAATCATCTAATGTCTCATACGGAACATCAAGAGAAGAATATAATCGTTTCAGTAAATCTCTTGTAGGAACAGACGTTCCTTGTACATATTTCGAAACAGCTTGATGTGTAATCCCCATTTCTCCAGCTAACCATGATTGATTTTTCCCAAGTTCTTTTAGTCTTGTTCTTATTAAAACACTCAATCCTTTATTTTCTGCTCTATCAACCAGTTGTCTTGCTTGATAATCCAGCAATTGACTTAGTGATTCAAACAGCTGTCCAGTTTCAGGATTAATCCGTTGTCTTGCTTGATAATCCAGCAATTGACTTCGTGATTCAAACAGCTGTCCGGTTTCAGGATTAATCCGTTGTCTTGCTTGATAATCCAGCAATTGACTTTTTGATTCAAAAGGCTGTCTGGTTTCAGGATTAATCCGTTGTCTTGCTCTATATTCATCATATTGACTTCGTGATTCAAACAGCTGTCCGGTTTCAGGATTAATCCGTTGTCTTGCTTGATAATCCAGCAATTGACTTAGTGATTCAAAGGGCTGTCCAGTTTCAGGATTAATCCGTTGTCTTGCGTGATAATCCAGCAATTGACTTTTTGATTCAAAGTGCTGTCCCGTTTCAGGATTAATCTTTTGTCTTGCGTGATAATCCTCATATTGACTTTTTGATTCAAAAGGCTGTCTGGTTTCAGGATTAATCCGTTGTCTTGCTCTATATTCATCATATTGACTTCGTGATTCAAACAGCTGTCCGGTTTCAGGATTAACTCGTTGTCTTGCTCTATATTCATCATATTGACATCGTGATTCAAACAGCTGTCCGGTTTCAGGATTAATCCGTTGTCTTGCTCTATATTCCTCATATTGACTTAGTGATTCAAATGGCTGTCCAGTTTCAGGATTAATCCTTTGTCTTGCTCTTGTCAAACCATATACTGATGAATAAGAAACCCCAGTTTGCCTAACTATCTCCAGGGGATTCAACCCCCTACCATTATCATATAATCTAATAATTTCTTCCTTTGTTTCTGGAGGTATCTTTTTTGGCATATTCAAAGCTATCAGATATTATTTTTTAAACTTTTCGAAATATTTACCACTTTTAAATAACAAAATAGAAAGGTTTATAAAGTGCCAATACCCCTGTTACCCCATGAAGATTCTAGCCATATCTGATGTCCATGGAGACCGAAGTTTTATCAGAGCTATGGCTGAAAAAGGGGCAAAGGAGAAAGTGGATTTAGTTGTCCTCAATGGTGATTTTACCGATCATAAAGGCGAAGTGCATGGCTTAGTTGGCCCGTTTAAAGAAAAGGGTTTAGAAGTGGCCATCATGCCGGGAAATCATGAAGGGATGGCAGAATGTGGTTTTCTCGTAGAAAAGTATGGCGTTAAGGATCTGCATGGCTACGTTTTAAAGAAAGGGGATGTAGGCATCTTTGGCTGTGGCTATGCTGACATTGGCCCACATCAATTGACAGAGAAAGAATTCTTCACCACATTAAAGAGAGCGCACGAGTCAGTAAAAGACATGAAGAAGAAAGTGATGATCACCCATATCCAGCCTTCCGACAGTATTCTGGGCATTGGAATGTGGCCGGGCTCTTCCAGTGTCAGGAGAGCTATTGAAGAGTTCCAGCCAGACCTGCATCTTTGCGGCCATATCCATGAGACGGAAGGCATCGAAGAAGTCATCGGCAGGACGAAGGTAGTTAATGTTGGGAAAAGAGGAAGGATATTTGAGATTTAGGGGAAGAGAAAAAATCTAGCTACATAACATATTATTATATTACTATTTAGTAGTTACATACAAAAGATTTATAAAATAAGCCCTTCTAAGAGGAGGGATGAATACACCAACTGTTGCTCTGGATAAACATTCTTTTCTCATAGCTTCAGATGCACATGCCACTCCTGAAACACTTGCTAGATTGTTAGATCTATTACAGGATAAAGTCCAGTATTTGACGTTTCTAGGAGATGCCGTGGGCTATGGCACTGATCCCATTCCTACAATGGATATGATTGATCGTTTTGATGTAGCGATCAGGGGAAACCATGACACGTTAGCTTTAGGAATAAATGATAGCCCTTTTAGTTTACATGCTCGTCGTACAGCCCTCAGACATCGAGAGGAAATAGGTGAAGAAGGTTTAGCTAAATTAGCCAGATATGTTCCAACATATAGAAGAGGGAATATGATATTATATCATGGAACACCCACCAATGAAAATGCTTACCTGTTAAATGCCGGAGATATAAGCGTGATGCTATCTTATAACCCAGAGATAGATCTCTTTTTTGGAGGCCATCTCCACATCCCCAGAGTGGCAGTCATCAATAAAAAAACAGGCATAATCGATTTTGAAGAGATTTCAGTCCCAGTATCTAGGCATGACCTTGATCTAGAGAGAAACAAGTATGTGATTAATGCACCATCTACTATGGAAGGAAGATATAAGATAAGAAACCCCGGAGCGTGTGTCCTTTATCACCAATCAGAAACAGAAAAAACGTTAATCTTCCAATTCTTATGATCAAGCAATCTTTAATTGTGATAGGAGTTTTGGAACTACCTCCTTCTCAATATCAACCAGTAGAGGATAGCTCCGTTCAGAAAACCTTAGAGCAAGATCAGCCAATCCATTTTTTGCTAAGAGCATATTAATCTCCGACCGATTTCTTCTATAGAATCCTCCAATATATCTTAGCTCCGATAAGTATCCTTCGTTAAATGATTCAACAATTTGTTGGGCAGTTAATCTGGACAATTTAAAATCTATCATTCTAATCAATAGCTCAATGAAAATACCATTAAAACCAAAGTATTGATATCTTAAATATTTGAACTCATCTACAATATCCAGTTGTTCATAATCAACGTGAAATATAGGGTTCCTAGCCCCAAGACAATGCTTATAATTTTTTCGATAGACTCTTCTAAATTGATGATAGTCAATGTACATATTCCACGGTCGATCAGATAGATTGACTGAAAAGCCATCGGCACAGGCTGCCCCTATAAGAAAAGATATGGCTAAAGCTTCTCTCTGGTTGGATATTTTTCTGAGTGTTAATACTTCTATCCCCTCTATTTTTTCAATACTATTGAGATGTTGCACTTTACCATCGACCAGCTTGCGCTTGGTATCGATGATCATATGCCTGATCCCCAAGAGGGCCATCAATTTAGATGCAATCAGCCCATAATTATGAGATGTCCTCTTCAAGATGTGCATGTTCAGTCTCCCTTGAGACCTGGTTATTACCAAGTATGGTTTTTCGTTAGTATTATATCTTACCACTAGGATCAGCTCTTCTCCAATAAAGTGAGAAATAAGCTTTTTTGCATCCTGATAATTGATATCTGGGGGCAACATAAAACTAAGCCTCATCTGATGTAATATAGTCCTCAATATTTTTCTCCTTCCAAGCTCATTAACGGGATACTGATGGATATTGATCAATAATAAATGCAACGTCTCTGATAGAACTTTTATTGAATCGAGGATATTATCTTTTAATTCTTTACCACTTTTCCCAGACTTTACTTTTCGAAGATATTCTTCTAGAAAAAACAAATATCTCTTGATCTTCTGGATTAGTGCTGAAAACTGAGAATTGATCCTTCTTTCCAATTCCCCTGCTTCAGAAAACTCCAGTTTATTTAGATTAGAAATGAGCGCTACATCTATCTCCTTCACTTTATCCACCAAACTAGAATGCAAGAGCCAGTCGCCAGGAAGTTCGCTGTTGATCTTGAGGAATTCTTGTTCTAATGATTCAAATTTTCTGAATATATCCTGGTATGTAAACATAAAAGACATGGTATAATAGAAGGGTAATGATTATATAATGTTTTCTAAAAAGAGTACATATTTAGTTCGATAAAGAAAATAGTGGCAGGTCGGAAAATTCAGCCTGACTCTATGAATAAAAGTGGTGATAATGTGCTCATTTAAGCAGATAGTCAGGCAAGTAATCTTCTCTTACGAAGTTCTTAATGAATTTTCCATCTTGACCAAGCCACTATTTTTGACCGAAATAAATACGTACTAAAACAAACCTTAAAGCAAAAAGATTAAAAGCTTTCACCCCTTTCTTCTCCTCATGCAAAACAACTGCCCAGAATGCAGAAGAGAGCTTCATAAAGGCCAGCATAAGTTCGCTGACGGGATGTATGAAGTATTCTATTGTAAGAACTGCGGGTTTAGGAAAGAAATTCCGTTACATTAATCAATAGAACAAGCCATACCCTCTTGAACAAGATTTCAGCCTTCACGAGAAGCCCAGTTATACTTCATTTCTTTGCTTTTGGCGGAAAGATCTTCTGGAATTTCTCTTTTAAGTCAACGAGATGGCTGAATTGCAGCTTTAACTCCCTAGTATCTTTGCAGTTCATGATCAGCCCATTCAATTCTATCTCAAACTTATTACCGACGGGGGTCAATTTTAATTTAGCAGCTTCTTCTTTAGGGAATAAGCTCAGCAATTCATCTAACTGCCGCTTATTTTCCATGACCCATATTTCTTTATACAGGTGAAGCTGGTGTTTTTTGTTATAGGTCTTGAATAGTATTCCCATGATTCATCACACCTCCTTAACAGCTACGCGGATTGCAGCCAAGGTTCTTCTCTTGCTTCTTCGGACATCTTTCCATCTTTTTGCAAGATTATCCATATCCGCTTCAAGGTGATCAATGAAACTAGCGGAACAAAACTGAGTAGGTGGAGCTAGGTCGATAACTCTTGCTCTCACTTGCTTTACCGCAGCAGCCAACTGATTCAAGTGCTCTACGTAGGCAGCCAATTGGTCTTTATCAATATTTCCGATGATAATCTTCTTTTCCTTAGCCATCTCATCACATCCCTGAAGGTAACTTTCCCTTCATCTTCTTCATCATCTTATTTAAATCTTGCTCACTTTTAAACATTTTCATCATTTTCTTGCTCTGGCGATATTGTTTGAGCATTTCCCGCACAACACCTATCCCTACACCAGAGCCAGAGGCTATTCTATCAATCCTATCCGCAGACAAAATATCTGGATCTTCCAGCTCTTCTTTGGTCATAGAATCCATAGCATATTTCCATTTCTCTAATTTCTCTTCCTGCACATCAAGCATCTCTTTCGGCAATTGTAAGGAGCTCATGCCCGGGATCATGCTCATGATCTTCTTCAGAGAACCCATCTTCTTCATCGATGCCATCTGGTCATACAAGTCAACAAGGTTGAAATCGCCTTTCAGAAATTTCTCTTTCATATCTTCTGCTTTCTCTTCGGTCATGACTTCTTTGGCTTTCTCTAAAAGAGTTTCTAAATCTCCCATACCAATCAATCGCCCGACGAAGCGCTGAGGGTAGAATACTTCCAGATCATCGATCTTCTCTCCTACTCCGATAAACATGATCGGAGCAGATGTCACCGCGCAGGCGCTTAATGCCCCTCCACCTTTAGCTGTTCCTTCCAATTTTGTGACAATAACTCCGGTAATTTTACAGGTATCATGGAAAGCCTGGGCCTGCTTCTGGGCAGCCTGGCCGATGTCAGCAGAAATAACCAACAAGCGCTCATCCGCTTGAATAGTAGAACTGAGCTGATTGAGCTCTTCGATCAACTCTTCGGATAGAGCATCTCTCCCGGCAGTATCGATCAGGATAATGTCATAAGCAGGCAGCTTCTTTTCAAAGCTGAGGTAAATAGTTACGGGATCTTTCTCTTTCTTGATGCCAAAAAAATCAACGCCGACCGTTTTTGCCAGCTGTTCTAGCTGATCATACGCAGCCGGGCGCCACGTATCTGTGGCCATGACTGCAACCTTTAATCCTCTTTTCTTATAGAATTTGGCTAATTTTCCTGCCGTTGTCGTCTTTCCTGAGCCAAACAAGCCGACGAGCATGATTTTTATTGGCTTTTTCTCTAATTTAATTTCCCGAACGTCCTTGCCTAGAAAATTCGTTAATTCTTCATAAACGATCTTGATGAGCTGTTCCCGTTTCGTGATTCCCGGAGGAGTTTTTTCCTTTGCACGCTCTTTGATGGCATTGCTTAACGAGAATACTAATTGAACATTGGTATCGGACTGCAATAATGCCCGTTGGATATCTTTAACCAGCTCATTGATGAGCTTTTCATCCACAAAAGCTGCTCCAGTAATCTTGCTGATCGTACTCTTCAATGACTCCCCTAATTTCTCTAAAACCATTCTTCTTGAGAAAGAGAGATGTTTTATAAACATTATGAGGAAATATTATCAGGAAAAATTATCGGGATACCACAGAGGAAATCTGCTATTGCTCAGGGCTATTCTTTTTGCTGTTGGATGAAAACAAGGCAAAGTACTTCTTCATTGTCGGCAAAAAGTCGTCTGGATGATTTTGAAGTTGCCGATGCAGTTCTGGAGGAGAGAACCACCGTACTTTTTCCACTTCATCTTCCTGTATCTTCAACAGAGATATTTCTATATCAATATTCAGCAAATACCACTGCGTAAAATGACAATAGTCTGCATCTGTTCTTGTTTTTGGGCCAAGGGTAGGCTTAATATTCCTTAGCCCTAGTTCTTCTTCAGCTTCCTTGATAATATTTTCTTCGTAGGTTTCTCCTTCATCAACAGTCCCCGCAACAGCAGGACCCCATTTTCCTGGGTGATGAGACTTGCTATGATGACGTTTAGCAAGAAGAATATTACCCTTTGAATTGGTGATCCATAACGCAGATACGCGATACCAATCATCTTTCTTCAAAGAATTACTCTGTTTATAACCAATAATAGTATCTGTTTCATCTACAATAATTCTTCTCTTTAGCGATTCTGCCATGGAAAAATTATCTTCAAGAACATTAAATATCTTCCGCTATTTTTTATATTACCTTACAAACAGCGATTCTTAAAATACTTCTCAAAGAGTTATGCAGAAAATAGCCAGAAAACCAGTGACTTTAGTCACTGGATGAATGGCATGGATATTTCTGGCTATTTTGCATGCTAAAAATGCGTGATTAAGAAACCATCCTTAGAAACCTCACCATTTATGGCGAGGAGGGATGGTTTCACACATTTTTATCATTCTTAAAAACGTATTCAGCGTACATTCCCTCGCATCTGCTGCTGGTCATCTGGTGATAACGGAATGCCCCAAGCTCGGGCACTCAAAACGCTTTCAGCATCACCTTGCCGATAGTCAACAGAAGCATGATAGTCTGCAGATGGGCAGCGAACCTCTAAGCTTACTCTCTTTTGATCAGCCATCCTCGCTGCAAGATCAGCAATAAACTCGCTAACCTGCTGCCCATGACCATATTGATACGTTAAAAGCTGCTGCTTCCCATCAGGCAACGTAACATCAATCTCTAGCGGACCAGCCTGTCTGGCAGCATGCAAGCCAGTCTGCACGATGCCCAGAGCTTCCCGTACCGTCATGACTGAATAGTTTTGGATCATAATCCATAAAAAGATGAGAATTACTTATAAATGTTACCACCAAAAAGTAAGTTATCACTTTTATGCTGGCACGGGCTCATCTGAAGGATGATTTTTCTTCGGCACATATCTGCGGGGAGGCATCTTTGGGCTGAAGACAAACCAGTCTTCTTTGGTGATAGGGTGAAAGTAATCAGCTTCCTCGATAAGAATACGAGCAGTGGTCTGCTCTACGGCAGCGATCTCTACCCGAACACCTTCTGACTTTAAGTGCCGCACTAAATCAACGTAATCGGAATCACCGGACATGATGATGATCGTGTCAACTTTTGAAGCCAACTGTGTAGCTTTGATAGACAGAGGGATATCTGCAGATTTATGGCAAGGAACGACAGAACCGTAAAAGTAATTATGCAGCCGTTCAGCCAGTTTTGAGGAAATGTTTTTCCCTTCTCGGAAATAGATCAGCCTGTTCAATCCTCTGTTGCTCAGCAACTTTGGAATGATGGTATCAAAATTGATCATAGAGCTGATGTTCCCCGACTGCTCATGGATGCTTCGTTCGATATTATTTCCATCGCAAAGAATGGCAACAGATTGGTTCACTAAAATAGTAGTTTTCATAGACCTCACCTTTTTTGGGATAATGTCAGCAAAAAGAACATTAACTTTAAAAACTATTCCCTTTTCCGAAAGACAGGTGGGCCTATAGCATAACCTGGATAGTGCGGCGGGCTTCGGAAGGCAACAGAAAACTTTGCCGGCAGCAACCCGTTGATCAGGGTTCAAAACAGATCTCCCAGATCTGAAAGGGGGATTCGCGGTCATTCACATTCCCGCTCATAAGAACTGGGGATCATTGAAAGTCCCTGTAGGCTCATTTTTTATTTCTTCAGCAGTTTTATTTCTTCAATTGTTCTTGAACCCACACCATATATTCCTTGTTGGCAGAGACGGGAATCTTGCAGATGCAAGGGACATCGTAAGAATGCAGCTTTTTTATTTCTGTTTCAACCAGAGAATATTTCTTCTCCAACGTCTTGAGAATCAGCACCACTTCATCATCGCTTTGAACTTTCCCTTTCCAAGTATACATGCTCTTGATAGGAAAGATGTTGGCACAGGCAATGAGCTTTTTCTTTAATAACAATTGGGCAATCTTCTGCGCTTCTTTTTCATCTCCTGCAGTTACGTAAACAAAGATAGCTTGCATCTCTTGACAAATGGTTCTTAGCTATAATAAATTTTCGCTGAGAAAGGAAAAGAAACCTACTTCTCTCCAAAAAATATCTTCATTACCAAATCAAAATGATACGTATAATCTTCCTCTCTCCCCGCATAAGTTTCTAAGATCTGCAGAAATCGTTTCCTTAGATCTTTTAATTCCACTTTTCTTGATGCAACAACCGCTTTTATATCCTCTATATCACGATTGTTAAAACGAGCAGTCTTGGTTAGAATAATATCCTCTACAGACAGTGTTTTCAGCAAGAGACGCTTACCTGAAAAATGAACAGTTTCTGCTTTTTCTGTATAATCTTTCGGTAACTGCACTGCAAAGATATACCCCTCCTGGAAAAGATCTACCACAAATCTTTCCGAAACCGCGGCTTTCTTAAACTCAGCAAAATATTCCTTTGAGATACAAAAATCAACATCACGAGTCGATTCTTTTAATCCAAGAAGAGTTAATGCCGTTCCACCTACTGCAACTATCATCATTTTTTGAGAAAGCTTACTATCAACACTTTTTAGCCAATCAAGGAGATCGTGCCGCGTAATCATGAGTACGTCCTCGCCATCATTTTGAAATCTTCATCAAAAAATCTCCCTAACAGATGCCAGGAAGCCATTCTAGGAGAGCTGGATTTTGTTAAGAACTCTTTATATTCCTTGCCGAAATCTTCACCTAAAAGATGCTGTTCTTTTTCTTTATTTTTACGGAGATACCTCAGCAGGTTTTGTAGTTCTTCTTTTTTAGAGATAGGCTTACTTAAAGAGAGAGCAGTTTCCAGAAGAAAACCCAACTGATTCTTCATCTGAAAACAAGTTGCCAATTCTAGAAGCTTAAATGGATCAATCTCTTGTTTCAACAGTAAAAGAGGAATAGCTTCAATGAATCTGGCTTCGGGATACTGCAGGAGAATGTGCATGATCAGCTCTTCTAGAGGAATCTTTTTTCCTTTGCCAGAAGCATAAGGCGTGATCAGTTCGTAACCACAGCTGCTTAAATTGAAGATGATATCCTGCCGACTGATGTGTTCCTTTCGATGATTTATCTCCGGCAAAAGATGAAATTGTTCTATGGCATGGATAGCACGAAGTTTGGGACGGATAGACGCAGAGAGATAATTCCTTTCTGTTTGCGTCAACGATCTGCCTGCCCGCCTTTTGAGGATAGTTTCTATTTCCCTTTCTCCAAAGAGAAGAAGAAGCTGTTCTCTGTCCAAAAATTGTTTTTTCTGCATTGTACCTATATACATAGGTATGTATTATATAAACATTTCTATAATTATTCACATTTATTTCTATGAAGGGAAATAACTCCTTATTCGTCCAGATGGATTACTATGAAGGATATGAAGGATATGAAGGATGTGAAGGATATGAAGGATATTAAAAAATATCTGATGAGAGAAATCCGACTATCCCTATTAAAGAAAAATTAGCTGTTCTTTCCCTTCAAGAAGGAAATTGCTCTCGTCCTTCCATAAACTCCTTCAACAGCTCCCCTTTTACCATCTTTAACGAATAGTCAATATTCGTCAGGTTTTTTGTGGCAATAAAATCAATGAACGTATCTTGCTTACGTATATGCCAAGTAGCAAACTCTTTAGCTGTTGCGCAGAGATGATTGACATCACAATGACCTATCCGTAAATCCTCTTTATGACGGGCAGGATGTAAAGGACAAAGAAAACAGCCTTTCTCTTCGATAAGATTCCTGCAGACACCATGGTTCAGATTATCAACGTGATACCTATCCCGAAAATGAAGAAATTCTGTTCTTTTCTGAGGATGAGCATGAGTAAATTCCGCAGTACTTTTTGTTATCGCTTCTTTAATCTGTTCTGGAGAACCAAAGTTACGGCCGCAGCAGCCCATACATCCTCCGTTCATCTGGCATAATGGTGAAAAAGGCATCTCACATCTCCTCCGGAGCCTGAAGCCCTAATAGAAACAAACCATTGACTAATACCTGCCTAACACCATCTACCAACAACAACAAGGCTTTCATCTCCTGCTTTCGCTCTGAAATGACCGGACAGCGCTGATAAAATTCACTAAAGGCCTGCGCTAAAGTTATGAGATATTGAGCTAAGATATGGGGCTTATATGTTCTGGCGACATCTGCGATGACATCAGAAAATTGTGATAATAGTTTAATGAGTTTCAATGCTTCCTGCTGGTGGAAATGCTCAAAGCTCACTTTCTCTGAAACGGCTATGCCATACTCTTTCTTTCCTTTTCTTAAGAGAGAGCAGGCCCGAGCATGAGCATATTGCAGGTATGGCCCCGTTTCACCTTCAAAGCTGAGCGATTCTTCCGGATTGAAGATGATATCTTTTCCCGGGTCAGTCTGCAGCATGAAAAATTTTATGGCTGCTAAGGCGATAGCATCGGCGCGAGAAGAAACTTCTTCAGGCAATAATGAATCATGGCGTTTCGTAATTTCCGTGGCAGCAATGTTGGCAACTTCATTGATGATATCATCAGCATCCACCACCGTCCCTTCCCTGGATTTCATCCTGCCTGTAGGAAGATGAACTAAACCATAACTCAAGTGGTACAGACCGTCAGAATATTTTCTTCCCAGCAATTCTAAAATCTTGAAAAGCTGCTGGAAATGAAGTTTTTGCTCTGAAGCAACGACATAAACCATCTTATTGAATTTAAAATCGCGATAGCGCATCGTTGCTAAATACAGATCCTGCGTGATGTAGATGGATGTCTGATCTGCGCGAAGAAGAACTTTATCGGATAGATGATATTTTTCCAAAGGAGCAATGATAGCTCCCGTCTCGTCTTTCTGGAAGATCTTTCTCTCAAATCCTTCCCAAACAACTTCCTTAGCTGCTTCATAATATTCAGATTCAGGATATTCTTTATCAAAGACTATGCCAAATCTTTGATATGTCTGCGCAAACCCCGATAGAACCCAAGAGTTCATCTGCTTCCAGAGCTTTCTTGTCTCTTTGTCTCCCTGCTCCCAGCGAAGAAGGAGCTGTTGCGCTTCTTCTTTCAGATGAGGATCTTCCACTGCTTTTTGTGAAAACAAGACGTAATAATCTCCTACAAAATGATCTCCCTTCTTGTCCGGCAGCTTTTCTTGCCCCCATTTCTGATAGGCCAGCATGGACTGGCAGATATGGATGCCACGGTCGTTGATGATGTTCACCGGATGAACTTCATAACCCATGAAGGAGAAGACACGGCAGACAGACTGGCCAAGAGCCATATTCCGAAGGTGTCCTAGATGTAATGGCTTGTTGGTATTTGGTCCGCAATATTCGATGACAACTCTCTTTCCTTTTCCCAGGTCTTTCTTGCCGTAATATTTTCCTTCTTGATAGATCTCTTGCAGGGTATGTTCTGCCAGAAAGACAGGATTCAGAAAAAAATTAAGATAAGGGCCGGAAGTATCCATTTTGGAAAATACCCTAGGCAGGGTCAGCTTCTCTTTCAGCTTCTTTGCCTCTTCCGCCGGATTTTTCCCGAGCTTGAAGCAGGGAAACGCGTAATCACCTAAGCGAGAATCTGGTGGTACGGAGATCATGGTCTTTAATTCTGTACCAGCTATTTTTGTCTCAAGAGCTAAGAGTTCCGCAATTTCTTCCTTAAAGTCCATCATAGAGAGAATAATTGAGGGCGATTTATTAAGTTTATTGGTGGCATTTGCAGAAACAACAACTTTAAAAATAGCATGAACATCCTATGTCAAAAAGAGGGATAAGTCTATGACGTTATTTGAGCTCATCAGAAGCAGGCAGCACCGGGAAAGATTAGGGCAGATTATCCATATTTTCTTTGACGAAGAGTTTGGCTATCTCATCACCAAGATAAAACTGCATGGGCACTTGCCATTCAAAAAAAGATTGAAGGCTTATGCTGCTAAGGAAAATCTGGTCAAGCCGGAAGTAAGGTTGCGAAAAGCGTTCGAACGATTAGGGCCAACATTCGTAAAGTTCGGCCAGCTTCTTTCGTTACGCCCTGATCTTATACCCCCGGAATATGTTGTTGAATTTGAGAAGATGCAGGATAAAGTGCCGACGTTCACCTTTCCAACGGCGAAAAAAATAATCGAAGATGAGCTAAAACAGCCGCTCCACAAAGTCTTTACAAATTTCGATAAAGTCCCTATTGCCTCTGCTTCCATGTCTCAGGTGTACAAAGCAAAAGTAGGCCAGGAATGGGTTGCCGTAAAAGTCCAGCGCCCAGGGATTCAGAAAACGATTGAAGAAGACATCGAGCTGATGTACCAGATAGCACAATTGCTGGAAGTGGAAATACCCGCGCTCAAAGAATATCGCCTCAAGGCGATCATCCATGAATTTGAGAAGTGGACGCTGAAAGAACTGAATTTCAACATTGAAGCATATTATGCAAAAAAAATTGCCCAGAATTTCAAAGACAGCAATGTCTTGAAAGTGCCCAAGATCTATGATAAATATACGACAAACAGACTGCTGGTCATGGAATTCATCGATGGAATTCCCCTGCATGATGTTCAGGAGATAAAGAGAAGAAAGATCAACCTCAAAAAAGTAATCAGAAACGGCTATTATATCATCTTAAAACAAGTGTTTGTCGATGGCTTCTTTCATGCCGATCCTCACCCGGGAAATCTATTGGTCATGAAGAATGGCCAGATAGGGATGATCGACTTTGGAATTCTTGGACATTTTGACAAGAAATTGAAGCAGTATGCTTTAGACCTTTTTCGAGCTTTTGTCCACTCAAATCCCGATGAAGCGGTGCAGGTGATCTTCAGGATGAACCCTGCCAGCAATATTGACAAAGAGAGCTTCCGTGATGATGTGCGAGATATCTTTGAGCAGTTAGTTTCAACATCTCCTGAAGACCTAGAGATTGGAACACTGGTAAAAGAGACTATTATCTCTGCAAGAAAACATCATATTGAGATACCAGCAGATTTTGTCTTGTATGGAAAAACGGTCAGCATCATCGAAGGAGTTGCGCTGAGGTATGACCCTTCCTTCAAATTTTTCACCGAGACAAAGAAAATATTCAAAGAATTGTTCAATTATGATTTTATTGCAAAAGAAATCATCGGCAGGACGAAAGATAAGATGACAGAGTATAAAGAGCTGGCTGAAATATTTCCGGAAACAGCAAGGGAAATCCTGGAAAGAGTCAAGAAATTCAAGCTTGATATCAACATAGAAGATAATGAAGTACGAGGATTAACGAATGAATTAGAACGTTCTTCAGGAAATATAGCTTTAGGGATGATTATCGCTGCCTTGATTGTAGGATCATCACTGATGATGCAAGCGGAGATCATAACAACAATCCCCTGGATAGGGTTTGGACTAGCAGGAGTATTAGGATTGTGGCTGATAAAACGGACTATTTTTATCAACATACGATCAAGAGCGGATGAATAAGAGGTGAAACGATGGTCAATAAAAAAGAGTTAGTACGAAAAGGATTGATAGTTGGAGCAGGCATTGCTGCCATTGCTAAAGAGAAAACAGACAAAGTAGTTGCGGAGATGCTGAGAAAAGGGCACATCAGCCAGGCAGAAGGGAAGAGATTAGTGAGAAAAGTTGTGGGAGAAGCAGCAAAATCGGGAAAGCGGGTAGCTAGTGTTGTGGAATCAGAACTGAGCAGGATGGTAAAGGTAGCAGGAGCTGCATCGACAACAACGAGAGTTTCTAAGCATCATAAGAGAAGATCTCACCGCAAATAAGTTCAAGAAAATAAGCTATAAAAAGCTATAGAACAAAATGATAAAAATGCGTGAAACCGCCTCACCCAACCATAAATGGCGAGGTTTCTAAACTACGCATTTTTAGCATGCAAAAATTTCGCCCTAAAGGACGGGGTTTTACACCTGCGAAATTTTTTGCATAATGAGTGATTACGCTAAGAGAATTATTGCTCTTTTCTTTTCAGTCTCGTCATATAGCCAGCAATCGTATTCCTCAACTTTTTGCTCGGCACTTTGACATGCTGTGATGTTAACATCTTGTTCTGCTCGAAATCTGCAGTAAATTTGTCGCCATGAAGCGCATACAGCTCTTTTGTCTTCCTCTTGATCAAGGTAGTTTTTATTCGTCCCATGTTTTCTGTTGTTTCAAGACTTATTTATAAATATTCCTACCTTTTTTGCGTTGTCAATAGATCAAACATATGTGAAGAGAAAGGAGAAAAACTGAAGGGTTAGAAGATAAAGAGAAAAAGAACTATCAAGGAACGAGGAGGAGTGCCCAGTATACTTTTTCGTAATATTTATATATTAACATACATTTAAGGGGGCATGGTTATCTTAGTCGACCAATTTAACTTACCAGAGGACATCTTCAAGGTTATTTTTGCGACAGAACAGCAAGAAGTTGTGGCAAAGATGCTTATCTCTTACATGTGGCAAAATGGAGGAGAGATGGGAAAAACAGAAATGGGCTTATTTGCCAATAATCTCCATGAAGGAAAAGTGATCATCAAAGAGGCTGGTAAGAGTCCATTGCAGAAAGAAGTCAATATGTCGTATAATAAGCGGCAATTTTATGACAGAATTCTAACTCCGATGAGGGGCATGGGCATGATTGACTACGATCTGTACACGAAAAGCTATAAGGTTTCTGATAAATTCAACAAGCTGATGATCAAGATTGGCTTGATGTGGCTGAGAGAGTGCGATAAGAAAGGGAAATAAGAAGGAAATCTTCCTGCCAGTCGTTGCCTTTATTTGTTTTTCCTTACGGTAATTTTTTCTGAACAATTTTTTTCTGAACAGAGGAGTCTTGTTTTCTTCTCTTCCAAACTATCCCCGCAATACTGCTACAGAGAGCAACAACAAGCACGACCGGAGCGACAATGCCGAGGAAAGAAAATACTTTCTGAGGAGAAAGAACATGCACCGTCAGCGGCAGATCGCGAGTGAATGTTGATCCACTTCCATCAGTTCCAAAAAGAGTTACTGTTCCTTTTATGGAAGTAAGGGCCACTCTTTCGAGGACTGTACGCTCAAAAACTGCTGAGCCAGTAAGATACGAAGCTAATCCTTTTTCTTCCTGGGCTTTTCGGATGATAGTTACTTGTTTTTTTGCGTCTTTCTCTAATCCTGTTATAATCGTAGGAGAAAATTCGATGATAGAACCAAACTCAGAGCTGGGCTGCAATTCCAGCTTTTCGATAGTGCAGTCTCCACGATTGATAATTTCCCCTTGATAAGAATCTTCTGTCACCAAAGAAATCTCTTCCGGAAGAACAAGCTCCAGAATGTAATTACAGCTGATCTCTGGCTGAACATCTAATGATAACGGATCTGTTGCCTCTAAGAAACTGATGATCCTCTGGCTGGAGGAACTGCTTTCAGCATCTTGGCTGCCTTCTTCTGTTCTACCATGTTCCGCTCCGAAAGATGTCCTTGCTGATCCACTACTGCCTCCTCCACCACCTCCTGACGAGCCGCTCGAAGAACTACTTGAAGAGCTTGAAGAAGAACTGCTGCTAGAACTGCCACTAGACGAGCCAGATTCAGACGAACCAGCTTCACTTTGACCTTCACCAAACAGCCCATAGAGGCTGAAATGAGGAACATCAGCAGAGACATAATTCTCCGTAGCGTTAACCACAGAGTCTAGAGCTTCCCATTGCTGAGTAGACTCATTAAAATAATGAATATGTAATGACCCTTCATTTATGCCAACGATCTCTTCATCTGTATAATACATGATGATCTTGGCTGAAGTCAAGGAAGTTATGTTTGACTCTATATCTAAAAATTTATCCAATGGCTCTACATCACCTGGCAGCTCCTTCGTCGTCCAATTATATTCAATGACAATCAACGAAGAACTGTTCCAATCTTCAGAAGAATTTATTTCGAGGGCAGAACTAGTGGCATTATTCCTTCCTACCTCTATTATCGACTTTCCTTCTTCCGGAGTTACCTTATGGATAAGTCCGGTGCAGTTATGGATGGCGCAATAATCACAGCTTACTACCTGCTCTTCAGCAAACGTTTTATTATCAATCTCTGCACAGCTGTTTAAATCATATTGAAGCAAGGTCCTGCGTTGAAGCAAGGTATCATTAAGGGAGCATTCGCTTTGATCAAGCCATACACTCCAAGAAGTGTTCATCAGTGATGGAACGCAATAATCACAGCTGAGCTGTGTGCCATTATCTGAAGGTAAATTCAAAGATGTCCCACAGCTATTTTGGTCAAGATAATATTTCAATTGCTTATTTTCAGCAGAACATTCTTCCAAGAAGGCTGTCCAATTCTCCGTACAGGATAGAGAGATATATTGTATCTGCAACTGGCTCAATAATGGGGAGATAGACCCATTAGAAGAGAATGTAGCTTTTAATCTGATCTTTTCAGCAGATAAAAAACTTAAGTCCTTATTCTCCGGCAGGGTAACCCATGAATTTCCAGAATCGATAGAATACTGATACATTATCACCTGGCCTTGAAGCTGCTCAGAGGTAGAGAATGACCCCCATTGGAGGAGATTATTTGGAGCAAAATCTGCAGTTTCAATCGCTGCTGATAATGGTACGGTTGTACTTGTTGAGCTATGTTCAGTCATGTCAATTACATTAGCTGAAATGGAATCAATCTTTATTGTTGGTGTGTTGACAGAAAGATAGCTTGTTGAAGAAGGTATGCTAACAATAGTGAAGTTGTACCAACCTTCTCCTCCATCATAGTTCACTGATCCATAATTCTCTGTTGTGCAAAGCGTGCCATAAGTGCAAAGGTATATTTGCCCGGAAGGCCCTTCTTTCACATAGAGGGAAATCATATCTCCATTGCCCATCTCTTCATCAAGGATAATGCTCAGCAGCTTATTTGCCGCAATCTCCTGGTGATCATTGTCTAGAGAAGCTAATTTTGAAGTCTTATCATCATAATCGCTCCACGCCTGACGGATATCTCCGCTAGTGGAAGTGATAAAATCAATCTTCGCTTTTTCTTCGATAACTAGATTAAATGCTTTCGTTGCTGAGCCTAACCCCGAGAGCGTGATGTTGTGCCAGGAACTGGAAGAATCGTCATTATCTCCATCGCCTTCATTTTCATTTTCATCATCAGTTTCATTTTCTTCATCATCGTCATTTTCACCATCATTTTCATGGTCATCGTCATTGTTATTTTCATTATCCTCTGGAGAGTACGTAACCTGCCCATAACCTGGGGCAGAGCAGACCGTTCCAGCATCACATAAGTAGATTATTCCCTCATCACCATCCGGGATAAGCAAAGATACAGTATCCCCATTATTAAGTTCGCTATGGAAAAAAATATCAAATATTTTGCTGTCCTTTACTTCAAATTTTTCGTTGTCGGGAGAATTCACTTTTGTCGTTTTATCACTTGGGCCATAAAGAACCTTTACCAGAGGATTATCTGCTGAAGAAGAGGTATTCCCATAGATAGTACTAGTTATGGAGATCATCTGCAGCTGTCCAGAAGCTGTTTCAAGAGAAGAAGGATCATAAGAATAGCCATCTAGCGAGGTAAAATCCCATATTTTAGACAGCGTAACATTCTGATAAACGGCAGCTCCAGTTATCCCCGAGTCCAGCTGCCGGACAAGGATGATCAAAAAGAGGATAAATAGAAATAAGGCAATTCTCCCCATCCACAATTCATTTTTTTTATGATGCACCATCTTCATCTCAGATATATCCTTTCCTTATTTCTTCAAGTACCAAGCTGTTGCCTTCCCAATCGTATACATCCCTACTTTTCCCTGCATCTGCAACTTCAAACAATATCTGTCGGCAGTATGCCAGGCCACCTTCAGCTGCAAAGAGATATCCCTGGTAGAGATGGGACGGGGGGAGGTCTCTTTAACTAATTGAAGAATAGCTCTTTCAATATCCCTACCAGGTATCTTTGCACTCATTTGACAGCAGGGATAAGCGAAGGCTATTTATAAATGTTAGTATTTTAGTAAGTAATACTTAATGTTAATAAATAGGAATAGTATTGAGGAATAATGATTGGATTATATATAAGTTATTTATATTCGCAGTTATTGATAAGATAAAGAAAAATTACGATTTACGAGGTAAAAATATGAAAGAAAAAAAAGAATAAATAGAATAAAAATAAACAATATACCTTATTAATGACTTATTAATGAACTATGGTAGCACTTAAGCCATTGCTTTGAGCTTCTCTTCGTAAGATCTCCACCTTATCCGTCTTCTCCCAGGTGAAATTAGGCTCATTTCTGCCAAAGTGGCCGTAAGCAGCGGTCTTCTTGTAGATTGGTCTCCTTAACTGCAATTGCTCGATGATAGCTTTAGGGCGAAAATCAAACGTTCTGGCGACAATCTCTGAAATCTTCTGTTCAGGGATCCTTCCCGTGCCAAACGTGTCAACCAAGATGCTGACGGGCTTGGCTACACCGATAGCATAAGCAACTTGCACTTCACATTTGTCAGCAAGACCAGAAGCTACGATGTTCTTTGCTACATATCTAGCGTAATATGCTGCAGAGCGGTCAACTTTTGTCGGGTCTTTCCCAGAGAAAGCGCCACCGCCATGACGGCCCATCCCTCCATAAGTATCGGCGATGATTTTCCTTCCCGTTACTCCCGCATCTCCCACAGGACCACCGATGATAAATTTTCCCGTCGGATTGACAAAATATTTAGTGTTCTCATCAACCAATCCATGACAGATAGGCTTAATGATCTTTTCAATCATATCCCTTCTGATAGTTTCTAAATTCACATCAGGGTGATGTTGAGTCGAGATAACGACTGTCTCCACCCGTTTTGGCCGACCATTTTCATATTCAACAGTAACTTGGGACTTTCCATCGGGACGTAGGTACCATACTTCCCCTCTCTTTCTGGCACTAGCTAGCCGTTCCGTCAATTTGTGAGCCAGCATAATCGGCAAAGGCATGTATTCCGGAGTTTCATTGGTTGCAAAGCCAAACATCAGTCCCTGGTCACCTGCTCCTTGCTCTTCATATAAGCCCTGTCCTTCACTGACACCTTGAGAAATATCTGGAGACTGTTCTGATAGAGCAACCAAAATCCCGCAGGTACTCCCTTCAAAGCCAAACTCCGGCTTATCATAGCCAATGCCCAGGATGGTTTCTCTGGCTATCTTTTGGATGTCAACATAGGTAGTAGTAGTAACTTCACCAGCAACCACGACAAACCCTGTTTTGGTGAGGCATTCCACGGCAACTCTTGCTTGAGGATCCTCCGTATAGATGGCATCGAGTACAGCATCGCTGATCTGGTCGCAGATTTTGTCCGGGTGACCTTCCGTAACGCTTTCTGATGTAAAAAAATAGTTTCCTTTCGTCGTCATGTTTCTTCCCCCTATATATTTCGCTAGTCTAAAATCCTAAACTCTGTAAAAACAACTTTTTACAACCTTTTTATTTCTTGCTTGGGCATCACACCCCGCAGTTCTACTGCGACATCGATTCCAAGCAAGATTAAAAAATACCCTGCAGCTCTGCTGCGATGGGGATTTTTTATTTTTGTAACCACAGCCTTTGGATTTTTATAACTATATCCCGAGCTACTTATATAAACCCTTTTGAACAAAATATTCATATATGAATATTATGGTGGCAGCAATACATGGAGAGGGGTAGAAGACATCTTATAGTAAATCACAAAAGTCATAAAAATTCGACGAAAGTGCCTAGCCCCAGCCTAAAGGCTGGGGCTTGACGGCACTTTCTTTGACAGTCGAATTTTTAGGACACCAGAAATCCAGCAATCCATTCATCTACGCCCTAAAGGGCGTAGCTTTCTGGATTTCTTTGTGTAATGGAACATTACGCCAGGTGATTTACTATACTAGCAAATCTCGTTAATAATGGAACCTGTCGAGATTTGCTAGTATCTATCTTGCACCGAGAACAACATTCCAAGGCAGCTCTGGATCATGGAACAGATCAGAGCCATGAACAATTCTCTCATAGAGGAGAGGATCACGCAATCCAAAGCGCTCCACCGCAGCAGCGACGCTAAAATCGCCTAACCTGTTTTTAGCCCAAGCCTCGATCTCATCCTGGCTTTTATGCCCAGTTCCATGAGTAGTAATGTTTAGCCTTGGTTGATCCTTCCCTATCTTGTAGACTAAGCGCACTTCAGCAAAATCGGCAAAGCCCTGAGCGACAACTTGATTGGCAATATACCTCGCCATCAATGTTCCCGTGCCGGAAGGCTTGCTGGGATCTTCGCCCCAGGGAGCATCTTCACATACCCCATAAGAGCCAAAATAAGCTTCCTGAGGCTTCGCATCCCTGCTGCCATCATCCGTTTTCCAGCCTCCCTGGTCTTGCCATGATCCAGCGCCATTGATGACAATTTCGCCATGAGTCAGATCAACTCCATCCAATCTTCCTTGCAGCTTCTTCTCTTCAGATCGGAGGTAAGCAGTGATGAGGGAAGTAGCATCTCTTCTTAGATGATCTAAAGAGATACTTCCCTCGTGGTTCAATGCAAGAGTAACATCAGTAACTGTTGGAGAGCCGACAGCACCAAGGTACTGGACTTCCACAGAAATCTTCCCGTCTGCACGCAATCCGGGAATGGCCGAAATCCCTGCTTCTCTCCTCAAGGGTTCAGGAACTTGTCCAGATGCGGAAGATATCCCATCAATAAGGTCAACTAGGGCAACAGCAAGATATCTTTCCAAAGGGAGATAATGGGGAGTATGAGCATAGGCAACAGCAATGGCCGTTCCAGAATCACCAGCACGATCATTTTTAGACAAAGCAGCTGATTGCGGCTTAAGGAACCTTGCATCAACAACCAAGCCATGATCATCACCTTGATGGACATCTCGATAATGATTCCGAACAATGCCATCGATATGACTTCTTAGTACGGGAAGAACTTGAGAAGATACCTCTCCTGAAACGATGACAGAGGGATAGGAACCGCGATCATCAGGAATAAAATAAGAACCAACGACATGGATATCACAGCGCGCATTCCTATCAATCCGCAGCGCCTGCGCTGCCAGAAGGTGGGCAATGTTTGCGTCTAAGCGGTCAGGCTTTCCCCGCCTGCCTTGTTCATGGGAGTGGATACGCCGTTCAAGCATAGCACGAGGAAAAGACAGAAGTTATTTAAACTATCTTGACCACGATATTCCAATAAGAATATTTAGCCAATAAGTTTATTAATGGTAAAACAAAGCTGATCTCCCTAGGGAAGAATTTGGAGAAGAGACCATGATGCATTCATTAAAAGAGATCAAGTTGCTGCGGAAGAAGTACGGAATCAACCAGAAAGAGCTAGCTTCACGCTCCGGAGTTTCGCAGTCATTGATCGCGAAGATAGAATCTGCAAAAGTAGAGCCAACATTTTCGAAAGCCCAGCGCATCTTCCAAGCATTGGAAGAGCTGAGAGATTTAGAAGAATTGAAGGCAAAGGATATCATGAAGCCAAAAGTAGTGTTTGTCAAGCCGAAAGAAAATCTTAGAGAGATCATCAAATTGATGAAGAGCAAAGGCATTTCGCAGATTCCTGTTCAAGAGAAAGAAAAGATCATCGGCATTGTCACAGAAAGGGCTATTTTACAATATGTTGTTGACCATCCTGAAAAAGCGGTTTTACTGCGAGCAGAAGATGTCATGGAAGATACTCCTCCTATCGTTTCTCTAACGACAGGACAAAAGACCTTGCTGGAACTGCTACGGGATTATCCTATTGTTTTAGTAGCAGAGAAAGGGGAGATAAAAGGGATCATTTCTAAGGCAGATTTGTTGGGAAAGATTGAGTGAGGACTTATAGAGTCATAAAAATTCGACGAAAGTGCCTATCCCCAGCCTAAAGGCTGGGGCTTGACGGCACTTTCTTTGACAGTCGAATTTTTAGGACACCAGAAATCCAGCAATCCATTCATCTACGCCCTAAAGGGCGTAGCTTTCTGGA
>DATDXI010000031.1:0-57227 GCA_035289385.1 Candidatus Nanoarchaeia archaeon
AAGTTGTTAAAGTTTAAGGTTGATATGGAAGAAAATATTGTCATGCTTGAAGAACAGATGGCTACTTTACAAAGTCATGATAAAGCCGTTCATTTATTTTTGAATAGAAATTATCAAGATGATGTTAGGGCTTTGAAAAAAGGTATAGCATTAGTTGATGCGATGCTGAAGTAGGGTAATTCCGAGAGTATAAAAATGAAAGTTATGATGAAGTGATTAAGAGAGTGGTATTCATCGCTAAAACCTGTAAAACGGAACCAGAACTCAGCCAAGAAACGATCAAAGCTATCGAAAAAGCAAGAGAAAGAATACAAAAAGGCAAATTTCTAACTGAAGCAGAAGCAAGAAAGAGACTGGGATTATAATATATATAGAGCGGAAGTGACATCTACCATTATATCCCTAAATCTTTAAAAAGCGCTTCCATTCTTTCAGAGAAATGAATTACGTCATCTATAAGCCTTCAGAAACGGTCTTCTTGGTGGGAAGGGAACGGCAGCAGATCCAGGATACTATTGAAAGAAAGATACAAGAGTATGACGCTGCTGGAAGGGAACATGGCCTTGTTGTCCCACGTGATGAACAGATCTTAGTCTGCGTCAGGTTAGGCATAACTTGCGGTGTTGCTGATGTGGGAAGCGAAACAGCATATGCTGCCCCTGTTTTGGATAATGTGACATTGCATATGTATCCTCCTGCTGTTAAACCAATTGTAGAGGAAGCTCGAGCTTATCAATCTTCTTCATCGGGGGAATTAGTTCTTTTTACTCCACGGCGTGGAAAATATATGTGGTATCTTCCGGATGATATTATGGGAGCAATGAGAGATTACGATTGGGACAGATTTCTGAAACGGATGGCGCAGCAGCGTGGCGGAACAAAGAAAGCTGTTCTTCCAGCAGATGTGGTTGATGATACGCAGGTGGATCAGTTTGGTAAGCAAAAACGCTAATATTTTCTTGCTACTCTATTTTCCCATCTTCTGTACGTATTTAGTTCCACAACAAAAATAGTGGCATTGACCTGCAAGAGCTCACTCTTGCTCGCTCAGGTCACGGAAAATTCAGCCTGCCTCTCAGAATAAAAGCAATGATCATGTGTTGATTTAAGCATATGGTCAGGCAAGTTATCTTATTTTCAAAGTTCTTAATGAATTTTCCCTCTTGACCTTGCCACTATTTTCAACCGAACTAAATACGGACCATCTTTTTTACTTCCTCAAGTGTTGTAGCCTGCTCTGCCTTTTTCTCTCTAAACCTGATGAAGCGCGGGAAACGTACAGCTATGCCTGCAGAATGAAAGGGGCTTTTTGTCAGTTCTGCACCAAGAACTTCTACAACATGATGAGGAGTAAACCAGATATCCGGATGCATCTCTTTCTTGGCAACCACTCTTGCTGGCTGTTTCTGAACTTCATCCTTTTTTAATTTCTCCGGTAATTCTTCTAAGACTTGATCCGTCAATCCTGTGCCTAACTTGCAGATAGTGAGAAATTGGTCATTTTTTTCATCATAACAGGCGCAGAGCAATGCTCCATATGTTCCGGAACGTTTGCCTTTTCCATGAAATGCACCAATAATCACCAGATCAAGAGTATCTGACATATCCTGCGTATAATCTTTTTTCCATTTGATCCAGTTCCAGCCTCGTGTTCCTGCTTGGTATTCCCCGTCATGAGATTTTACGATAACTCCTTCATAGCCTTCTTCAAGCATATTCTGGAAAAATTCATCCAGCTCTTCGATGCTCTCCGTACTGATCCGTTCCGTCAGCGTGATGTGTTTTGTCTTTTTGACGATCGATGCCAACTTTTTCTGCCGCTGAAGATAAGGCTCGTGAAGATATGTTGTTCCATCATCATACAGTACGTCAAATAATTTTACTTGGACAGGAATATCCTGGGCATATTGCTCGATGTCATATTTTCTTCTTCTCTGCATCAGAGTTTGAAAGGGCAGATGATTCCCTTCTTTATCGATGGCCACTATCTCTCCTTCAAGGATATAATCATCACCTTTCACCTGTTTTTGCAGCTCCTTTACCAGATCGGGAAACTGCTGTGTGATCGTATCTAAGCGTCGGGAGAACAGCGTGATCTTTCCTTTTTTGTCTTTATGAATCTGCACTCGCTCACCATCATATTTCGCTTCAACGGTAAATTGCCCTGTTATTTTTTTAGAAATTTCATCCAGCTGCTCGACTCGCTGTGCCAACATCATCTTGATCGGCCGTCCAACTTTCACTTCGATCTTCTCGAGGCCTTTCAGCCCTTTTTTGACGACTGTTTCTGCTATGACTCCAACGTCTGGGCAGAGATTATATGCCTGTTCCAGATATTCCTTGTTCTTCTTTTCTCCGGTAAAGGCAATGGCTAGTGCATCAAGAACGGTCATATCCCCAACTCCCATCCTTAATGTTCCCAAAGCTATCCGGCAGACATATTTTGCTCCTTGAGGGGAAGATTTTTGTAATAAAGAGACGAGGATGTTGCATTTTTGATCTTGGCTTCCCGTGCCAGATGCAGTTGCTATCTTATGTAATTTCTCAAACAACTCATGAACGGTTAATGTTTCAAGAGGAACAAGGGTTTGAGGCTTTTTTTGCAGGACTTGTTCTGCTGTCAATCCAGCATCGCCAGTTTCCTGCATCTTCTTCTGGACTTTGCTGAGTTCTGTGCCGCCTGCTGAGGCAATCGCCTTTAAGACGGATTTATCGGCCATGCCTAAAACGACGCCTTCAAATTCAGAAGCGATGGTTCCCAGAGTAAGATAGCAGATAACTCCTATGTCTTCTGCAGGCACATTTTTTAAGAAATTTGCGAGAATTTCTCTCATCTCGTTTCCGGAAGAGGTCTTTTCCAGATGTTCATAGAGGCTAACTAGCTTTTCAAAGTCCATAGCTTCGTAAGAGAAATGTGGTATTTAAAGGTTTAGGAGTCTCTGGCTGAGGAGAAAGATAAACCAATAAAAAATAAAACTTTTTTTCTATTCAGCTACCGTCTCGATAATCTTGCTTAGCACTAAATAGGGGTTCATATTGGCAGCTGGCCTTCTATCTTCTAGATAGCCTCTCCCCGCTTCATGGACATGTAATGGAATACGGATGCTTGCCCCACGGTCACTAACACCATGGCGGAAGGTATGGATATCACACGTTTCATGTTTTCCCGTGAGGCGGAGATTATTTCCTGCTCCATAGACAGCAATATGCTCCTGATGCTTAGCTTCCATCTTTTTGGCAATGTGATGGAAATCGGCCTGGCCTTCGCGCATCGCTTTAGTAGAAAAGTTAGTATGCGCGCCTGCACCGTTCCAGTCTCCTTCTTTTGGCTTAGGGCTCAGAGAAACAGAAACACCATACTTTTCCCCGATGCGCTCCATTAAATAGCGCGCTACAATCAAATGGTCAGCAGCTTCCAATGGCCCTACCGCGCCAACTTGGAATTCCCATTGTCCTGGCATGACTTCTGCATTGATGCCACAGACACTTAATCCTGCGGCGAGACAAGCGTCAAGATGTTCTTCTACTATTTCTCTGCCATAAACTTTATCTGCGCCAGCACCACAGTAATATTTTCCCTGTGGCTCTGGTACGCCATTTATCGGAAAGCCTAATGGTCTTCCATCCTTAAAAAAAGTGTACTCTTGCTCGATGCCAAACCAGAACTCCTGCCCGTTGGCTTTAGCTACAGCTTCTCGCAGTTTCAAGCGCTTATTGCTGGGGTGGGAAATATTTTTTGCTTGGAATACTTCATTTAAGACAAGAATATGTTTATTTGTACCATTATTTCGTAAGGGGTCCCAGCAGCTAAAGACCGGCTTTAAAATACAATCGGAGCTATGCCCTGCTGCTTGATTGGTGCTGCTGCCATCAAATCCCCATTCCGGAACTTCTATCTCCATAAGATCAGCACCTTCTTGAACATCAAGAATCTTTGTTTTACTTCTGATGTGTGGTGTTGGCTCCGTACCATCTAACCATAAATATTCTGCTTTTATCTTCATTGTTCCACCCCTTCTTTTGTCTTTACTATCCTATCCCTCTTCATTATTTCTCCAGTAAAGGATATTTTATCGAATAAGACTAGCTGTGAGAATACATATATTACTTTTATGTTCTTTTTAGTTAATATTTGTAGCATTATTTAAGAAAATTTATATAATCTGTAAATATTCTTTCCCTTATCTGGGGGAAAAATAAACATTTGTCAATGATTGATGCAACGGATAAAAAGATTCTGCAGATTTTGCAAGTAAATGCGCGGCTTTCTTTTCGTGAAGTGGCAAAGAAGGCGCAGGTTTCTGTCGTAACGGTCATGCATCGTGTCAAGGCGCTGCAGGAGCAGGGGATCATAACTTCCTATACTATTCTTTGTGATGAAGAGAAGCTAGGATATGATATTCAAGCAGTAATTAACTTGCGTATTTCTAAAGGAAAGCTCTTTGAGGTAGAACGTTCTATTGCTATTCTTCCAGAAGTATTTGCCTTATATGACCTCACGGGAGAGTTCGATGCCTTAATCATTGCTAAATTCAAGAGTAGGAAAAATTTAGATGCTTTTTTAAAGAGAATCCAGCGCTTTGATTTTGTGGAGCGCACCCAGACATCTTTAGTTTTGAATACGATTAAAGAGAAGCCGTTGGCTATATCTGAAGATCGAAAATAAATAGCTTCTTTCACAATCTTTAAAAAGTGTTTCTACTCATGAATAGTTATGAGATTATCTGCGCTGCTTGTGACATTGGTTATGGTCATCCTGCTTTCTCTGGGTGTTCTTTCCTTAACAGAGAAACAGATTCCTTCCAGCCCTACTGTGGGGAAAGAAGTCTATTCTCCAAATGATTGGGTTAAAGAGAGTCAGATTAAGGTCTATCCGGAGAGGGTTATCTTAAACATCCCTCAATCGTCTTGGGCCAGCTTTACCGATACTAACTCGATGGATCCGTTTATTGATGCTGGTGCTAATGCTATCCAAATCAAGCCATTGCCAGGACAAGTAGGAGTAGGAGATGTCATTGCTTACCATAGCGCTTCTGGAACGATCATCCATAGGGTGATAGAACGTGGTATCGATGATAAGGGGATCTTTTATCTTGTAAAAGGAGACAATAATGCTTATCCTGATTCGATGAAAGTAAGGGATAATGATATTGTAGGTGTGGTTGTGGCAGTGGTGTATTGAGGGAGAGATATAAAAACAGAAACCCATAAAAAGGGATTAACAATTATCAAACATAATTTAAGTGAGGAAATATAAGCATGCCATGTCATGGTTCAGTTCAAAGTAAGATAGTTGGGGGTGGGGTTACTGAGAAAAAAACTCTTAAGAAAATTAGAGATCTCTATATCAAGATGTTTGAAGAAGAAGGATGGAAACTGAGAAAACAAGACGGAAACTCGTTCCAAATGGATACGGGTTCATTTATGGGAATTAAAAGTGACCAAATCATAATTCAGCTAAAGCCTTATGGGAAACAACTACTTATCACTTTGAACTTTCAAACGGGGCGTTCAGAATTGAGAGATGGTATTGATTTGAAGTACGAAACATTTGATTATTTTGATATATTCACAGAAACAATACCTGATATTATTAATGAAGAACTTGGAATTCCAACAAGTTTTGAGAAAGAGCGAGAAGAAGAAGAGGAAAGAAGAAAGGGTAATAAAGTTCACAAAATCGAAAGAAATATACCTCAAATGCTCAAGGATTTAACAGAACTCTACCAACAAGGAATTTTAACAAAAAAAGAATTCCAAGAGAAGAAAAAGAAACTTATGGATCTTTTATAAAACAATGATGTCTAAAGAACATATCGAAAGAAACCTACTACTTGTCTTTGTTGGGATTATCTTCTGTTCGACTAACCAAAAAATAGACTAATTTGTAATAAATATGTGGCTACTATTAGTACTACTCTGATATACCTATTTTCATTAAAAAGGATTGACCTAAACAACACAAGACAAGGGTTCCGTTTAGTAAACGACTATTTAATATCAGCTGTTCATTGTCGGGTGGAAATAGCCTCTTTTAAACCAAAAAAAACAAAAAGTTTATTAATAACCATTCTTTTTAAGACTTAACATGATCCCAAGTGTTCCTACGGGGACGCTTGATGAACCTATTTTCTAAAAGAGATTGGTGGTAGGTAATTTTTAATGACACTCGAGAAAACAGCAGTACTTATAGATGGGGGATATTTTGGTAAAATCTCTAAACATTTTGGTAATGGCAAACACCTATCGGTTAATATAGTAACATTTTCTAAATATTTGTCTATTAAAAAAGGTTTATGGATGAATGAAATTATTTATTATACTGCCCCCCCATTTCAGAGTACTCCTCCGACAGAAGAAGAGATAAAAAGGAAAGGGGGTTATGATAGATTTATCTCAAAATTAACAAAACATCCCGAAGTTACCGTAAGAGAAGGGAGGGTTCAAAAACTAGAAGAATATAAACAAAAAGGAGTTGATACTTTGTTAGTGATGGATTTAATGAGTTTCGCAATTAGTAAGAAATACAAAAAGATTATTTTGTTGGCGTGTGATACTGATTTTGTACCTGTGATTAGAAAATTAGAAAAAGATGATGGAATTACTACTATCTTATATTATTATTCGGATAGAATAAGAAAATCAAAATTTTCCATGTCAAACGAAATACTCGATATTTGTAGAGAGAAATCATTACTAACAAAAGAACATTTTACTAGACATTTATATCATTAGAGTTTTATTTTTCCTCCCTTCTTTTACCAGCCTTCACTTACCACCTGATAGTTGAACGGAACCATAAACAAGAAAAACTTATAAACCCCATCCATCTTCTAAAAAAACATGGCCAGAAAGATACATACAAGGATCAAAAGAAGGATGGGTATCCGCTCCAATAAGTCTGGGGCTAAAGAATTAAAAAGAAGAAAAATGAAACGGATGAAGCTTTAAGCTTATTCTTGCTGCTTCTTTAGTAGTGCATACTTTACGTTATATCTGCATAATATTTATAAATCGCTTCCTTTTATAGGGGATAGTATGGATTCTCCTGAAATGCAAAGTGGAATTGTGGAACAGCATTTGAAGAATGATCACCCATTATTAAGGAAATATACTAATGGACGATTATCTTCAGGTGGTTCTGGTCCAGATTTTTTTTCTGCTTCATCTGAACTTTGTGGTTTACCAAATATTGATAATAATAGTTATCTGCCCCATTTTGAGTTTAATGTTGGTTCTGCTTATCATATTGAAGTTAGTAGGGAAGTTATGTCTGGAGAAACAATATATCATAAGTCAGATGGTATCCTCATGCACTTAAAATCGAGAGATGGAGACGGTCTAATTGAGGTTTGTTTTCCAACAGTATCAGGATTGTTTGATTTACGAAATTTGTCAAGACAAGGTTCACTTTTAACTATCCCGCAAGTAAGAGACGAAGATAGAGAAAGGTTACCTATCGATAAAAGCCAAGTTCATGCTGGTTTTTATTTTAGGGCTTCTTCAACTTCGTATGGACAATTAGTTGCAAGAATGGAGATTGATCATCCTGCAGCAGAAGAAGTAATAATGGCATACTTAGAAACAATCGATCGAAGATTTGCTGATTATAGCCAACTCCAGCAACATTTTACTGAAAGAGACGATAAAGGTAATCGTTTGTGGGAAGATCAAAATCAGCAGTCAAGGGGCTATAATAGAAAAAGAGGAAGATTACATAACGCTTTATTTGGTGAGCTGGCTGATATTTTAAAGAAAGCTGATCTTGAATTAAACCGCTAAGCTTTTATACTCCTAAATTTTAGTTCTAGCTATGGAGATAGGTGTTTTACTCAATTTTCTGCTGGCGATAGCTCTTGGTGCCTTGATAGGATTAGAGCGGGAATATGCACGATATCGGAATAAAGGTCATGCCTATGCAGGTATCCGTACATTTCCATTGATAGCCTTAGCCGGGGCATTAGCTGCTCTTCTTGGCCAAGCCTTGTCGATATGGATCCTGCTCATAAGCATTGGCTTTATGGGAATATTGGTTGTTGTTGCGTATTATGTGACCGCAGAATTAGATAGGACACATATCGGGACGACATCAGAAATAGCCGGCTTCATCACTTTTTTTATAGGTATCTTGACGTTCTACCAACAATATCTGTTAGCAGTTGCTTTAACGGCGCTGACGGCATTGATATTGTATGCAAGGTCATTGCTGCATCATTTTGCAGAAAAACTAACGAGGAAAGAGATGCTGGATACTATCGTTTTTGTGCTATTAGCATTTGTGATCCTTCCTTTGCTTCCTAACAATTCTTATGGCCCTTTTGAGATATTTAACCCCTATATCACCGGGCTGATGGTTGTTTTGATTTCTGGAATAAGCTTTGTGGGTTATGGGTTGATGAAATGGTTTGGAGAACGAGGTATTGGCTTATCTGGAATTTTTGGTGGGCTTGTCAGCAGTACGGTCGTTACGATGGATCTTGCCCAGAGAAGCAAGAAAGAAAAGGCGTTTTATGCGTTGGCTTTAGGAGTGATTTTAGCTAACGGTATCATGTTTATCCGGGTCCTGTTTGAAGTGTTTGTAGTTCATCGTCCTCTATTTGTTAAGCTGCTCATTCCACTTCTGGTGTTGTCTGGTATAACAGCAATCTTCTCTTTCTTCCTGTGGAGAAAAATAAAGAAAGTGAAGAGTAAGGTGGCGTTATCTTCACCATTAGCATTAGTCCCGGCGGTAAAATTTGCTTTATTTTTCTCTTTCATGATTGCCGTTGTCAAAGTAACAGAAATGTACCTTTCATCGAGAGGTGTTTATATCGTCAGCTTCTTTTCTGGATTTGCTAATGTTGATGCCATTTCGTTATCTTTATCCCAATTAGCACGAGGCAACTTAGCGGTAGATGTTGCTGCTCGTGGTATTATCATTGCCGCTTTAACAAACATAGCGGTAAAAGGCGGCATGGCTTACTGGTTTGGTGGCAAGGCGTTTAGAAATCTGGTTGTGGGCTTATTTTCGGTGTTAATAGTCTTTGGGATTGTGATGATGATCTGGCTGTGATTGTTGGTCCTAGGTGGTTCCTCGTTGTTTTAGATCCTCTTTGTTTTGTCAGGACGACATTGTTCAGACGACCTGATACCTTTATATACCATAACATTCTTATCATTTTATGCCCGCTGTTAAATATAAAATGAAGTGTATACGGTGTAAGAAGAATTATGTCATCGTGACGTATAAGAATAAATTTCCATTATGTTATACTTGCCAACAGCCGGAGATGGTTGGTGAGATCACTGATCCAGCTATGAAAAAAATGTTTGACATCCCGGAAGAGTTCTATAAGGATAATGCTTTTTTACGAAGTATCAGGATCAATTACCTTAAATTTGGGCAATTAAGTGAGAAACAAGTGGAAGCGTTCCAGAAAGCTGTTGAAAAACTGAAGAAGGATAAGGTTTAAGCCAGCTGCTCAAAATTATTTTAACAGAAAGATAATGTTTAAAGAAATTCTATTTTTGGTATTTCGGCTTTCTTTTCTTTTTGGGGGTTCGTTAAGTTGAGAAAACTGCTGAAATCTGGTGCTGTACCTTCCCCACTAGATTTTGCTGGTGCTGATGAATCAAACATATTCATCATGCTGGAAGTATCGACATTTTCTTGTGGTGCATTGGAATAGGAAGAATTAGTGGTGATATCGGCAAGAATCCGCATGACTTTCCGGATATCTTCATGGCTGTCTTCTTTTGTATCAATCGTTATCTTCATCATACACCTTTTTTTTAGTTTAGGAAGTGCTTATGCTATTTAATATTTGCTGTTATGTCTCCGTAAGGTAAACAAGAGATTTTACCTTAAGGTAGTGGTGAGAAAGTATTTTATAATTCATTCCCTCAAAAAGCAGCGCTGGAGGCAGGCGAAAACTTGAGGAGTTGAGCTTAGAAAACCCATATGGTTCGCTTCGCGCGGTAAAGCTTCTCGTTCGCAAGTTGCCTCTAGCTTTCTTTGTTCTTCAATATAAATAAGATAAGCAAAAGCTTCTTAAACGGAAGAATAATTCTCAAGGTATGAAAAAGGAAACAATTCTGGTCCTCAGCGCCCATACTGATGATTTTGTCTTAGGGGCAGGAGGGATGATCATCACTGCCGTTCAGGATGGGAAGAAAGTTATTCCCATCGTTTTCTCTTTAGGTGAAAAGTCGCATTTTTGGATAAAAGATAAAGTTATCAAGAAAGTAAGAGCTGATGAAACCATTGCAGCAACGAAGCTCTTGAAATGCAAAGAGATCATCCTTGATGTGAAGGATGGGCAGATCTATCAGGATTATAAGGATAAACATGTTGAAGAGCGCCTTTTAGAGATTATTGAAAAGGAAAAACCAACAAAGATCTTTACTCATAGCAATGAAGATCCCCATCCTGATCATCGGGCAGTCAATAAGATTACTCTTGAACTTCTTGAAAAGACAAAGGAGAAGCCAGAAGTATACATCTATTCCATCTGGAATCCTGTTTCTTTGAAAACATCATATCCTGCATTATATGTCGATATCACCAACGTTTTTTCATTGAAGATGAAGGCGCTGAAGATGTTCCAGAGCCAAAAGGTCATCTTATCTTATCCCTTGCTATTGCTGTTCATCAGAAATATCATTGATGGAATCAGGATTAGGAAGAGGTTTGCCGAGAAGTTTTACAAGATCAGGTGATGACCAACTGCAAGCTAATCTCCACTGGAAAAATCCATGGCAAAACAAAAATTGCTGCTCGTAGCAGATACCTATTATCCAAAAGTAGATGGTATTCTGCGCTTTACTGAAGAATTTCTTAAAAGAGCAAGCTCTGATTTTGACATCTCTTTATTAGTTCCTGAATTTGAGCAGAAGAAGCGTCCAGAGAAGACCCATTTCATTGTCCCGTCAAAGTATCTCTCCTTGTCGGGCTATCCCAACATGAAACTTTCTTTCAGGAATCTGAGAACGATAAAAGAATCTATCAAAGAGGCAGATATCATCTTTATTCAGGGCCCAGCTCTGATCAGTTACCTGAGCATGTATTATGGGAAGAAGTATCAGAAGAAAGTAGTATCATATATGCATGTCATCCCTTGGGAATTGTTTGAAAAGTTTGTTCCTTTGTTTACGAATAAGGTGCTGTTTCATCTTATCAAAAAGCTGGCCATCTCTTTTTACAATAGATGCGATGAGATTTTAGTCCCATATCGTGATCTGTCTTTAGAGCTGCAGAAAGCAGGGATAAGGACAAAAATAACCGTTGCTGGGTTGGGAGTTGACATCAACCTCTTTTCTGTTCCTGCTAATAAAGTGCTGGCGAAAAAAAAGATCGGGCTTGATCCTCACGTCAAGGTTATAGGTTATGTTGGACGGATATCTAAAGAAAAAAACACAGAAGTCCTGCTTTCTGCATTCAAAAAACTAGATCATCAGAGTCATCTTTACCTTCTGCTGGTGGGTGATGGAACTCCTGAGCAGACGGCAAAATTTAAGGAATTAGATAATTGCCGGATGACGGGATTTGTGACTAATGTCCAAGATTACCTCCAGGCGATGGATATTTTTGTCATGCCCAGCCTGACGGAAACTACTTCACTTGCTTCCTTAGAAGCGATGTCGACGGGCTTACCTATCATTTCAACAAAAGTAGGGTTTATCAAGAATTATATCGTCAAAGATTATAATGGCGTCTTTTTTTCCAAGAATAATTCCACGATGCTTTCCATCAAGATCCAGAAGCTGCTGGACAACAAGGAATTAGCACAAAGATTTGGCGCTAACGCTAGAAAGACAGTTGCTTACTCCTTTTCCTGGGAACGATCGATCAATAAGATCCGGAGAATCCTTGGTGGTTATGCTTCTTCCTGGCAGTCAGGAGAAGAATCCTAGTTGGCATGCGCTAAAAGTATATACCTCATAAAGGAAAGCTTTAAAAACAACTCCCTAAAGTCGAAAACTATGGATGACGACAATGTTGAAGGGGAAAAAGATGCTACGGAAGAGCAGTTAGTGGAAGCTGGGGGTTTAGATTCCACGGAAGAAGGCTTTATCAAAGGCTATGCCGATGATGATGAAGTCATTGAATGCGCAGAGTGCGGCTCTGCTGTACGGGAAGATAAGAAGATCGTGAAAGAGATCAATAGTGAAAGTTATACTTTCTGTTCCAAGGGCTGTGCGCAGGATTTTGAAGAGAGTATCGTTTGAGAGGGTTTTGTTTTTTTAATATTATTTTTGATAACTACTATTGTATCTACTATCATTATTCGCATTTTGAAAATACTTTCCAGCGCTCTTTGGCAAGGTCATCAATTGTTACCTTAAATTGTTCTTGAAGGATATCAGTAGCTCTGGCTGCTACCACTGTGCGGCTTCCTGAAAGGTGTTGCTGCCTTGCTAGCTCATAGGCCCAGTTAATCGCTTCTTGGTGAACGATGATCCCATCCTTTTCACCATCGCTGTCAGGTTGGTCCATCTCTTGGCACAAGTGGGATATGCTTATGGGAATGGAAATAGGTGCAATAGGCGCAATAGGAGCAGGGGTTGCCTTTCTTTCAGGCTCTTGGAAGGCGAAAGAATACAACAATGAAAGGGCGACCGTCCCTACTGTTACCAGGGCAGCGCCTCCAATATACGTTCTTGGGTTGAAACGTTCTGGCTGCTGGTTGATAGCTTGAACTTCCAGAAGAAATAAGGAAATCGGTTCCTCAGCTCCACGAGACAGATACATCTCTCGAATAGTGTTCAGCGGTGGTGGATTCATTCCTTCAAAATCAGGCTCTCTTATCAAATCTACATAATCTCTCAATCTTCCGGAAGCGAAGAGATAGCGGTCTCCTTGCTGTAGCGGAGATTCATATCTCTTTATAGGTTCCTGTTGAAGAGGAGAAGTGCCAGTATCATGATGGATGATAACTGTCGGTTCGTTCTCATAATCACGAGCTGGTCTACGTGAAACCACAAGCATCGTTTGCTCTTCTTTCCTGGTGATTTCAGAAGGAGCAGCATCTTTAGGGAAGTGGTAGATGGCAGCATCGCCCACCGTTAAAAGAGAAAGTGTTGTTCCTTGTATTCCGCCAGCAATAAAGCAACCTCCCAAAGATCTAGCGCCTAAAACAGCTTCTACCACTTGCTCTACATTTTTTGTTGTGCGGGCCATCAGAGAAAGGGTATGTTCTAGTGCTTCTCGCTCTGTCGCTTTACCCGAAGAATCTGCTAGCATAAAGAACTGTGGAGATGGTCGGTAGGTGAAAGGAAATGTTCCCCCTAAGCCTACTGCCTTATAGTTTATGGCCATCTTTTCTTCAGTACTTTACTTATTTATAAATTTTTTTCCACTAGTAGTTACATATCCTATGGGCTTAGACAGAACTAAATATGTACTCAAATCCAAAATATTTATTAAGCTGAAGAATCTATCTGCCTTATGAATATCAAAGCGAGGATTGTTTCAGTTGCCATTGCTGTCATTTTTGCTCTTTTTATCGGTTATGGCATTGAAGTGTTCTTTCCCACTCCTGAATATCAAGGCTATTGTCC
The DNA here is from genome assembly GCA_035289385.1 of Candidatus Nanoarchaeia archaeon. Classification (GTDB taxonomy): domain Archaea; phylum Nanobdellota; class Nanobdellia; order Woesearchaeales; family GW2011-AR9; genus JACOZM01. The sequence continues at coordinate 13,540 of DATDXI010000031.1, forward strand.
AGATGTGTATTCTATCTATTCCCAAGAGGAATGTGCTTCTGCTGGTGGAGTATGGGTCTTTGAACCAAATGCGCCAATGAAAGTTGATACAAAGAATGGCACTGCTGAAGGGCTTCCAGGATATTGCCAGAATGATATGAAATGTAATGATGGATATACCTCTGCAGCTACGCAGCATGATCGTATTCTCTTTATCATTGCCGTCATCTTTGGTCTGTTATCGGTGATCGTAGGTATTATCTTACAGAAAGAAGCAGTTAGCTCAGGGTTAGTGGGCGGGGGCATCTTATTGATCCTTTATGGAACGATAAGGTATTGGCAGCATGCTAACAATATCTTGAAGTTTGTCTTGCTGGGTGTGGTTTTAGGTGTATTAGTATGGCTGGCGTATAAGAAGCTGGAGAAGAAGTAATGTCCAAAAAGAACAAACCAGATAGTGTTTCAACAGCTTTAACTTTGCTTTGGATAAGTCTTGCTGTTGGAGTTTTGAATAGTATAATAAATTTTTCAAACTCCGTTGATTTAACAAAAGCTTCTGGTTTTGGTTCAGGATTTGTTATTTTTGTAACTCTTTTCACATTAGTTTTTATGGCTTTTTTTATATACCTGATTGGAGAAGGAAAAAATTGGGCGAGAATAACTTTTTTGGTTCTCTACATAATAGGAATTCCTTTTTCAGTATTACCTGCGATAATGTTAATACTAACAAATCCAATATCTGCAATGTTTACAGTAGGTATAGGTATATTAGAACTAATTGCACTGATTTTTTTATTTCAAAAAACCTCTTCTGACTGGTTTCATTCTATGAAGAAATAGTATTCTTACAAACGACAATTTATTTTTCAATAACTACGATAACAACGATTTTTTGGCGAGCCTTGAACTTCTCCTTTCGTTGACCACATTCAATTTTCACTCCACTTCGTTCCGTTCGGGGAGTTTAACAGCAATCTCAATGTTAAAATAAATTAGGGGCTGGCTTCCACAAAGGTTAAATTCCTTATGATGACTCTTCACTTGCCACCTTCAACTCACATCCACTTAAGCTTGCTAATCTGGCAAGTGGCTGCTCTCCAGGATAATTGTTTCCATCAATAACCCACGTTGGGAAACCTTCAACTCCTGCTTTGATGCAGGCATCTCGGTTAAGATCGCAGTCAACATAGTTTACATATTGAAATGCTGGGCCAAATAATGCTTTCTGGTTTTTGCAATGAGGACACCATTCTGTACCATACATGATAACTCCTTTCTCACTTAAACATTGGGCAAAACTGTCAGGCACTTTTGCTTGTGGCGAACAGCCAGCAATGAGCATTAAGCTGATGAGCATTAAACTGATGGCCACTTTTTGAATTAAATCTGAGGATAGGTATTTTTTTTTCATATTGTCACCTTATTTTCTTTTTCCAGTATGGATTATTCTGTCAGAAATGCTTCTTCTTTATATTATTTGCTTTCAATAGCCAGCCCTTTCCAGGAGTGATGATATATTCTGTAGGCTAGCATGAAGATCGTTAAGATGATCATCTGTGAAATCAAGCAGAATAAGCAGAATGATTCAACGATAAACGTTTCTGCAAACGTAAGATATAGTGAGAAAACAAGGCTAAGAAGGGAAAATTCAAACAAAAATCTTTTGCTGATGATTCTAGCAATACCTTTCCTTTTCATCCACTTCTTGTCTTCAAGCAAGAAAAAGCTGAGAAGACCGATGATCGTATAGGCAGCCAGCCCTAACAAAGGAACCGGTATGCCCGCAACTGTTGAAAAGGAACTTTGGCTTACCGTTGTACAAGAGAAGCGGTCATTAAAATCACAGAGCGTACTTTGAGAAGTTATATGGATCTGGGTTAAGTATAATGCTACTAAAATGCCTAAAAAAGAAAGAAAAAAAATAAATTGCAATGATTTTTTGTCTTGCATCCTTAGTTCAGCTGCGATTCAATAACCTGCTGGAATGCAGAGAATGGCTGTGCACCGCTTACTAAGACGCCATTGACAAAAAATGCTGGAGTTCCCTGCACACCTGCTTTTGAGCCGTCAGACATGTCTTTCCTGATCTCCGTAGCCATCTTTCCTGAATCTAAACAGGAATCAAAGTCAGCGCTGTTTAGGCCAAGATCTTTAGCATATGCTTTAAAGGAAGCAACACCGCCTTGCACACCTTGCCCGAAGAGCTTGTCATGCATTTCGTAATATTTCCCTTGCTCTCCTGCGCATTCAGCTGCTTCAGCTGCTTTTTGAGCTTGTTGATGGAAGCTCAGTGGGAAGTCACGATAGATCAACTTTACTTTCCCCGTTTTGTTGTACTGCTCATCTATCTGTCCCAATGTTTCAGAATAGAATCTGGCACAGAAAGGGCATTCATAATCACTAAATTCTACAATAGTTACTGGTGCATCTTTATCCCCTTTCACCGCATCATCATCCAGCAATGCTTCCACGTCAACTGTTGGCGCTGGACTTGGCGTAGGAGCAACTGCTGCTCCTGTGGGAGCTGAACCTACTGAATCACCTATGCCAGATAATCCTGATAATCCATTTACCAGGTATAAGGACAATGCTATCTGCACAACTACGGCAACGGCCAAGAATTTCTGGAAACCACTCCATGCTGCAGCTCCACTGCTTGCTTTAGCTGCTGGTTGCTGCGTTGCTTTAGGCTCATGGCTAAAAGTATGATGGTGTTCATCATGCCCCTCATGACCCTCTTTTTCAAAATACGTCATATTTCCACCTCAAATACGTTTTTTTTAGTTTAGGAATAAACATCTCTTTTTAATCTTTATGGTAGTAGAGTTGAGTGGAACGAAAGGTGATGGATTATAGAATACATATAGAATAATTCTAAAATAGTTATGCCGAATCGGCTAGGACATCCAATCATCAGCTAGGACAGACAACATTACTCAGTTCTTCACCCCATGTTTTCTTATTTTCCGAATAATCGATGGGGCATTCTATCACCACTGGCCCTTGCAGTTGGAATGCTTTTTCAAGAATCTTTAAGAGGTCAGATGCTTTTTTAACCTTAAAACCATGTGCACCATAACTTTCCGCATATTTCACAAAGTCAGGATTACCATAATCTAAAGAAAAGTCGGCATAATTCATCTGCTGTTGTTTCCATTTGATGAATCCGTAGGCGTTATCATTCAGGATCAATATGACCACATTGAGTTTCAGCCGCACAGCCGTTTCTAATTCCTGTGAATTCATCATAAAACCACCATCTCCCACAACTGCCAGAACTTTTTTGTAAGGGTTGATCAATTTTGCGGTCATCGCTGAGGGCAACCCAGCACCCATGGTAGCTAGCGTGTTGTCTAGCAAGAATGTTCCAATGCCATATGCTGGATAATGTCTTGAAAACCATAATTTGTAGATGCCATTGTCTAAGCAGAGGATGTCTTCTTTCCCTAATGCTTTTCGGCAGTCAGCAACTATTCTTCTGGGCTTTAGAGGATAGGAATCATCATCGTTCTGATTCTTAAATAGTTTTTTTTCCAGCTCTTTTTTTAGCTGCTCTTCAAACGATCCTTCATTTCTGAATGACTGGAGCGCTTCTCTTAAAGAATCAAGTGAGGTAGCTATATCCCCAATAACTTCACCGATAGGGGCGTAAAAGGTATCATTTCTTGCTGGGGTAAAATCGATATGCAGTATCTTTTTCTTCCCTTCAGCATTCCAAACATAAGGAGGATATTCTGCCGTTGAATAGCCTACGGTAATGATCAGGTCTGCTTTTTCCAGAAGGCAATTGACATAATCTTTTTTATGGATGCCGAATGAATGGAGGCAATTATGGTGGTCTGCCCGTAAAACTCCTTTTCCCAGCTGAGTGTGGACAACATAAAGGTTTGTGGCATCACAAAATTGTTCCAATGCTTCCTTAACTCTCGTTCTTTGTGCTCGGCTGGAGACTATGAGAACTGTTTTCTTTGCTTTCTTTATTTCATCTGCAGCAATTCTGATACTCTTGCTATCTGCTATCGGCCGGCGTAAGGCAATGACTGGTTGCGGGGTAAATCCTTTAACTTCTTCATCAGCAACATCTTCCGGTAATTCTAGGTGACAGACACCTTGCCGTTCTGATGTTGCGAGCTTGAATGCATTTCTTACTTCTTTAGGGATGCTTTTTGGGCCAAGAATCTGGGTTGTATATTTAGTTATAGGGCGCATCATCTCTACAACGTTAACCACTTGAAAATTCCCTTGCCAATTTTCCCGGATGCCTTTCTGCCCAGTGATGACGACTAATGGCATACCCCCTAACTGGGCATGAGCAACACCGGTAACAAGATTCGTCGCTCCGGGGCCGAGAGTTGACATGACCACACCTGCTTTTCCTGTCAATCGCCCATACGTAGCAGCCATAAAGGCAGCAGCCTGTTCATGCCGGTTGACGATAACTTTGATCTTTGATTTTCGTAACGCTTCCAGAACATGCAGATTTTCTTCTCCAGGAACGGCAAAGATATACTCTACTTTCTCTTCTTCAAGACATTGTACGAATAGATCAGCTGCTTTCATTGTTTTTTTGTTTACTTATACCTATTTTTTATGATTTTTATTTTTTGTCATATGTAATTTCTATTTTTAAGGATTATATATATTAATTGGCTTGATGTTGACAAATTCTTTGATCCCATAATGGCTTAATTCTCGGCCATAGCCGCTTTTCTTTATTCCTCCTAATGGTAATAGGGGATGGCTTTTTGAAGTGGAATTGAGGAATACTCCTCCCGCATTGATCTTTCTGGCAAGACTTTCTCCTCGCCTTACATCATTTGTCCAGATGGATGCATTCAAGCCAAATTCAGAGGTGTTTGCTATACGGATTGCTTCATCATCACTCTCTACAACGATCACTGGTGCAACTGGTCCAAAGGTTTCTTCCGTTACCACGTTCATGGTCGGTTTCGTATGGGTTATGACCGTTGGCTCAAAGTAGCAGCCAGGCTCTCGACGTTTTCCTCCTGCTGCAATGGTTGCTCCCTGTTTGATGGCATCTTGAACAAAGTTTTCCATATCAATAACTGCTTGCTTGTTGACTAATGGCCCTATCTCTGTTTCTGCCTTCATAGGATCTCCAATTTTTAGCTTTGCCATGTTTTTTGCAAATAGTTGGCTGAATTTCTCTGCGACCTTTTTATGAACAATAAAGCGTTTTGCCCCGATGCACATCTGTCCGGTATTAGAGATCCTGCCATGAGTTGCTCCCAGAGCAGCTTTTTCTACATCAGCATCATCTAAGACAATGAAAGGATCTGAACCGCCTAATTCCAAGACTGTTTTTTTGATATGCTTTCCGGCTTCAGCAGCAATCTTTGATCCTGCGCCAACAGAGCCAGTTAAGGAGACCGCTTGAACAACATCAGAGGCGATAAGTGCTGATGTTGTTTCATGATCGATGATCAGGCTTCTAAAGATATCTTTTGGGAAGCCAGCTTCCTGGAAAGCTTGCTCAATAGCTAAGGAACTTCCAGTGACATTTCGGGCATGTTTTAGGAGAATGGCGTTACCTGCAACTAATGGAGGAAGACCAACTTTGATGACTTGCCAAAAAGGATAGTTCCAAGGCATGATGATGAGTACGGTGCCTAACGGCTCAAAGGTGATAAGATGCTGTTTTCCATCGGCAGTAATCTCTTCTTCTTTCAGCCATTGTTGTGCATGTTCTTGTAGTGTGTCACACAATGATGCGCATTTTTCAACTTCCGCTAAGGATTGCGTAATGACTTTCCCCATCTCTGTTGTCATCAGTTCTGCGTATTTCTGTTTATTCTTTCGAAGAACTAGAGCAAGTTTATTGACAAACTGAAGGCGTTTTTGTACGGGGAGCTCTTTCCACTCTTGAAAAGAAAGACTGGTAGATTTGGCAATGGATAATGCTTCACTCTCTGGCATGATATGATATTCAGCGATAGCTTGTTCAGTTGCCGGGTTGATGGTTGAAAATGTTATGGTATCTTTCTTCATGGTATCTCCTGATTGAAGAAATCAATTCATCTATTAAAAGATATCTGTCAGGTTGTAATGATGATAAAGAATAGTTAAACCTGTTTTCATTACGTCCTATCTTTTCTGTCCCACTATCCAAACTGCAGAGTGTTTATGCTCACCTATAACCGGTAGATGATCTTCAACGATCTCACCTTCCAATCTCTCTTTTATATCAATATCTCTAAATAATTGATCAATTTCATCTAAGCTAGCCAATACTACTTCCTCCGTTCCATGTGAATCTGGAAGGGGTATTTTATCGGTCAGTGTGGTAAATAATATATATCCTTTTGGTCTAACACTACTCTGTAATTGTCTATGGACTTCCACTCTTTGATATTGAGGAAGGCAGTGAAAGAGGCCATATGATACCAAAGCGTCAAACTCTTCTCTCATGAATCCTGGTAGATCATCACACTGGTTATAATTTCCTTTAGGCTCTTTTCCTGCTCTTTTAAATCTCTCTCGTAATCCTTGTAAGGCAAATGGTGATTGATCAAATCCCACTACCTCAAATCCTTCTTGTTCTAAGAATAAGGCATTCTTGCCATCTCCACAACCAGCATCTAAAACTCTTCCTCCTGCTAAAAATTCGCCAATTCTTTTAACAAGTCTCCCGGGTTGTTCACCCCATAAGATATTATCTTCTCTAGCTGCATATAAATGATCATAAGACATCCAATCAAAATATAGTTAATACCTTATAAATATTGTTTAGTATAGACACATCACCCCTTCTCTCCACTCAGTACCTTTACTATCCTAAATAGTCCTATCCAGAAGGGGCTGAGGAAGAGGGTTAAGCCGATAGTGACGATAACGAGCTGGTAGGAAAATATAGGGAGCAAGCCCAGCTTTAATCCCATGGCGGCAATGATGAAACTGAATTCTCCAATCTGGGCAAGCATCGATCCGGAATACAAACTTTCTGGCCAGCTTTCACCAAAATAGCGGAAGATGACGGAGTTGATGAAGGTATTGATCAGGAAAACAACGGCTACTAATAAGGCAATCAAACGAATATTCTCTTTTAGAAAGGAGGCATCGAGAAGCATGCCTATGGAGGCGAAGAACAGTGCTACAAAGAGCACCCTAAATGATTGAAGGCTGCCTTTAACCCAATGCGTTTCTTTCGTTTTAGCGATGACCATCCCTGCTAGAAAAGCACCAAGAGCGGCAGAAAGATGGAATAAGGATGCTAATGCTGCCAAGCCAAAACAAGCGATCAAGGCAGCAAAGATCTGTAGTTCATAATCCACTTGGAAGCGATTCTTGAAGGGGATGGTTATCTCTGAATGATTGACGAGATATTTTGCCAACAGGACGAATAATGTTACTCCGATACATTGAAGAAATAGGGCTGAGAAGGTGATGTTTTCTGATCCCAATAATGAAACGATGATCAGCAATGGGGCAACAGCGATGTCCTGAACAAGCAGGATGCTGACGATCTGCTTTCCTCTCTTATGCTGAAGCTCTTTTTTATCTTCAAGGATTTTTATTAAGATGGCAGTACTGCTTAAGCTGATGACAAAACCAAGCAGCAGAACTTGGCTGGCACTCCAGTGAAAAAAGTAGCCAAATAAGGACATCATGGCAATACTCAGCAGGATCTGAAGATTTGTTCCCATGATAGCTGTACGCCAGTTGGAAAGGATCTCTGGCAGTGATACTTCCATTCCGATAAAGAATAGTAGCAAGATAATTCCTATTTCTCCCAGCTTGGAGATAGCATCATTGCTGGTAACCCAGCCTAATCCGGATGGACCGATAAGCATGCCGGTAAGGATATAGGCGATGATCGATGGCTGTTTAAAGTAACGGAGAATACCTCCTGTGATGACGATGATTAGCGATCCCATCAGGATTGTTAAAATCAAAGAATTTTCCGCTGCCATCGTGGGCAGATGAAAGCAGGTCGTATTTATATTTTTTTGTTTTGGGTAAATAAGAGATCTGGCACAAAAATAAATGGTAAAAACTCATCAGATATTTTCTCTGGAACAGTAAGTATTCTTTACAAGGTGTGTGGTTATTCTTTACAGCTCAAAAACTTACAGAAATATTTAAATAGTTCTTACTTATCTTACTTGTAAGAATTTACAAAAGGAGATTAAAATGCCACTATTAGAAATGAGAACTGCAACGGTAACAGAGAAAGGTCAGATTGCTATCCCTAAAAGTATAAGAAAACTGGAGGGTTTTAAAGAAGGAACAAAAGTGGCAATTCTAGCGTTTAACAACAAAGTAGAACTGCGGCCATTAAAGCAATTTAGTGAAAAGATGTTTTCTGCTTTAGCAAGTGAAAAATCTTTAGCAAAAGACTGGCTAACAAAAAAAGAGGATGAGGCATGGAAAGACTTGTAAGAGGCGATGTTGTCGTTCTTCTTTTTCCCTTTTCGGATCTTAGCTCATCACGCAAACGACCGGCAGTTGTCGTGGCAAATCTGACTGGTGATGATCTCATCTTGGCACAGATAACAACGGCCTCTGCTCGTAGTGATGAATATGCAGTTTCTCTTGAGGCAAAAGATTTTCAGAAAGGAAATCTGGCCATATCAAGTCTGGTTAGACCTAACAAGCTTTTCACTGCTGATATTTCAATCATTTCTTCAAAAATAGGTACTCTAAGAGAAGATAAAATTAAAGAAATCCAAAATTCTTTAGTGAACATGTTTAATTAAACACTATCAACTAACTACAAAGCTTAAAAATGTTAGAGATAACGATAGATAACTAGTACGAAGACTAGTACGTATTTAGTTCCACGACAAAAATAGTGGCAGATCGTAAAATCCAGCCTGACTTTACGTGTAAAGTAATGATAAAGTATTTATTTTAAGCTAAAGTCAGGCAACTAGACATATCTCACGAAGCTCTTAATGGATTTTACCTCTTGACCAAGCCACTATTTTCAACCGAACTAAATGCGTACGAAGACTAGAAAATAATATAAGTGAAGGTGTTATTGCTTTTGTTATGGTTCTCGTTGATGGGAAGGAATTTCTGGATGCAAATAGGCTTCTGCTTGATTCATACAGATTAGCCAGAATGGTCCTGTTGTCAGAATTTAAACCGACGTTTATGATCGGCATCTGGCGCGGAGGCACGCCGATAGGCATCGCGGTCCAAGAATATTTAGCAGCCCATGGTGTTTCTACTGATCATATTGCAATTAGAACTTCGGGATACCGTGCAGGAATTGACCAGCGGGAAGATGCTGTTGCCGTCCATGGTTTAGAATATATGGTTGAGCATGCTAATGCTTCTGACCGTCTGCTGATCGTCGATGATGTTTGGGATAAAGGCAGAAGCATCCAAGCTGTTAAGGAAACCTTGGAACGACGGATGCGCAGGAATATTCCCGCGGACATCAAGGTGGCGACAATCCATTATAAGCCTAACCGGAATGAAATGAACGGAAAACCAGACTTTTATCTCTATGAGACAGATGCCTGGTTGATTTATCCGCATGAATTGCATGGTCTTTCTACAGAGGAGATCAGGAAAGGCAAAGGGTATGCGGTCGCTGATCTGATGGTTCCAGAGCGGCTTGTTGGGAAGGATACTCCGTAATCACGATGTTCAGTGATCCTATCAGGATTGTTAAAATCAAAGAATTTTCTGCTGCCATCGTGGGCTGATGAATAATAAGAAAGAGACAATAGATAATAAAAAAGAAATAGAGCTTATCTCTTCACCGCAGCAAATCTCTTCTGCACAACATCCCAGTCAATAGCATTAACGAAAGCAGTAATGTAGGCAGCCTTATCAGTATTATATTCAGTAATGTAGGCATGCTCAAAGACATCCATAACCAATAATGGGATAGCTCCTGCTAAATGGCCAACATCATGCTCATTGACCCAGACATTGAACAGCTTGTCACCTATCGGATCATAATACATAACTACCCAGCCGATACCTCGCATGCTTCCCACGGAAGTAAACGCTTTCATCCGCGCTTCAACAGATCCTAAGCTTTCTGCCATCTTTTTAGCTAAAGGAGAATTTGCTGGAAGAACTTTTTTCTCCTTACTCATATTTCCAAAGTAGAGTTCATGAAGTCTCATACCATTGAATTCCCAGCCAAATCTTCTTTTTAGCTCCGCAAATTCAGGAGTAGCTGCCTTCCCTTCTTTGATCATAGTTCCTAAGATGTCTACAAGCTTATTCGTATTATTGACATAGCCAAGGTACAGCTTAAAGTGTGTCTGTAAGAGCTTGTCGCTAAATCCAGGTGTTCCCAAAAGATGGGAATAATCTTGCTCTTTGTATGTCATCTTAGATCTTCCCCACTAAGTGTAATCCTGGCTTCAATGTTTCCTTGCCTGGCTGCCAGTTTGCTGGACAGACTTCTCCGCCATGTTCACGGACAAATTTCGCTGCTTTGATCTTTCTTAGAAGTTCTGCGCTGCTTCTGCCGATGCTGTTGTCATGGATTTCAAATGCTTTTAAAACTCCATCAGGGTCGATGATGAATGTTCCACGTAAGCTTAGTCCTTCATGATGGATATAGGTGCCGTAAGCCTTGCAGATACTTCCCGTAGGGTCAGCGACCATGGGAAACTTGATTTTTTTGATGGTTGGTGAGTTATCCCACCATGCTTTATGGACGAAAACGGTGTCTGTGGATATGCTTAACACTTCAGCGCCTAATTTCTTGAATTCATCATAATTATCTGCTAAATCTCCCAGTTCTGTTGGGCAGATAAAGGTGAAATCGGCAGGATAAAAGACTAATACCACCCATTTTCCACGATAATGGTCAAGCCTTACTTGCTTTACTTCATTGTTTTGGAAAGCCTGAGCCGCAAAATTGGGGGCCGGCCTATTGATCTCTAACCATTCTGGAGATTGTTCTTTACAGCATCCTTCTTCCATCGTTTCTTCTTTACAACATCCTTCTTTCATTGTTCCTTCTTGGCAACATCCTTTTTCCATTGTTTCTTCTTTACAGCATCCTACCATTGTATGTTCCTCCACAGCATCTACTTGGCCCTTCATTCTTTATTGTTCTACTATTATCAAGGGCGTTGAGATGCTCTTTCCATCTTTATTCTTCCTCTTTTTGCTAATGTCTGATGAGAAAGCTATTATCTCTTTTTATGACTTTTTACTGATTTATATTAGTTATGAAACAGGTCTGTTAGGAGAGTATGATTAGTGCGATAGGTATCACCACATTCCCGCAACGTTTATATACCTTCCAGCAATCATTTTTCTATGAAAAAGACCGGTGCATGGGATTTACGTGCTATTCAACCAAAAGATCTGGCGAAAGAGCTTAAGCAGATTGAGCAAAAAGCAGAACTGTTGGAAAAGAAGCGGCATATCCTGACTGATACTATTTCCGTTTCGACGTTTATGGCCTTTCTCAAAGAATTAGAACAATTTCGTGCTTTAACTTCAAAGGTAGGGGCTTATGGAAGCTTAACATTTGCCGAAAATTCAGCCAATCAAAAGGCAGTTGCGGAGATGTCCTTGATCGAGCAAAGTTTGACCAAAGTGAGCAATAGGCTCTTATTCTTTGGCTTATGGTTTAAGGATTTACCAGATAAGAAGGCGAAGGAACTGATCAGTCATTCTGGCGATTATCGTTATCATTTAGAAGAAATACGTAAGACAAAGCCTTTTACTCTTCAGGAGAAAGAAGAACAGATCATCAATATTAAAGATGTTACCGGTGTTGGAGCATTAAATACTATTTATAGCCTGTTGACATCACAGTTTCATTTTACGTATAAGGGAAAAGCAGTCAGTCAGGAAGAGCTGATTGTCTTAGCTCGAGATTCATCTGCAAAAGTACGGAAGGAAGCCTATCATATCCTCCTTCAGAGATATAAGGAAAATAGCCAGGTTATCGGCGAAATCTACAAAAATATCATCAATGATTGGCGTGAAGAAAGCATTACACTTCGGGGATATAAGACACCTCTTCATGTTCGTAATGTGGCGAATGATATCCCTGATAAAGCAGTTGAAGCTCTTCTTCATGTCTGCGAGAAAAATAAAGGCATCTTTCAGGAATTCTTTGAGATCAAGCGCAAAAAGCTTGGTCTGAAAAAGATGTTGAGAACAGATATCTATGCACCTCTCAAAAAAGAAAAAGAGAAAAAGATTCCTTATGGTGAAGCGTTGGATATGGTTATAGATGTCTTTGGAAAATTTTCTCCAGAATTTCAGCAAGGTGCATTAAAGATAATTCAAGCTAACCATATTCATTCGAACGTGCAGAAGAATAAGCAAACTGGCGCTTTCTGTTCCAGCGTCACGGCAAAACTTCCACCGTATTGCTTATGGAGTTATACCGGAACATTGCGTGATGTCTCAACTATTGCTCATGAGTTGGGGCATGGAGTACACCATATCTTGGCAAAAGAGCATAGTGAATTTACATTTCATGCCTGTCTGCCTTTGGCAGAGACGGCTTCTATCTTTGCTGAGATGATCCTCTCCGAAAAGATTTTAGAAAAATATCCAGAAAAAGCGAAGGAATTATTATTCTATAAGGTAGATGACCTTTATGCATCTATCATCCGGCAAGCAGGCTTTGTCCAGTTTGAGATCAAGGCTCATGAGATGATGAAAGAGGGAAAAACGATTGAAGAGATGTCATCTCTTTATCTTTCAGAATTAAAGAAGCAGTTGGGAAATAAGGTTGTTATCGATGATGAGTTTGCTTATGAGTGGTGTTATGTGCCTCATATTTTCCATACGCCATTCTATTGCTATGCTTATGCTTTTGGCAATCTCTTGACGTTAGCGCTGTATGAGACCTATAAGGAGAAAGGCCAGGGGTTTGCTGAGAAGATCATTGCGCTGTTAGCTAAAGGGGGAAGCGATAGTCCAGAAAATATCACTAAAGCTGTTGGTATTGACATCTGCTCTGAAGAATTCTGGCAGAAAGGGTTTGATGTCATTAAGGAGATGATTGAGAAGGTGAGGTAATCAATACTCTATGTTGCTTAAATTCGTTTCAAGTGCGATATTCTAATCTGCCGTAAGCAATAGCTATTACGGACAAGCGGTCTTCTATCGCTTCATCAAATCTTACCAAACTTGTGTATAACCGGCAAGCTTCTTCAAGAAAAAGGTCTGCCCTACGAACATTGTTGGCTTGAATATGTCTCTCTGCTTCATCAAGCTTTCGATGAATCGTATCTCTAGGATCGATGATTCTCATTGTTGTAACTCTCTTAGTTTTTTTGTTACTTCATCTACATGGCCATTGACTTTGACGTTATTCCAGATATGAGCTATCTTCCCATTGTGATCTATTAAGAACGTTGTTCTTACCGTGCCAAGAAATTCTCTGCCCATAAATTTTTTAGGTGCCCAAACACCATATTGTTCCTGTACTTCATGCTTTTCATCAGATAAGAGCATCACTTTTAGCTTCTGTTTCTTGATAAATGAGCAATGGGAAGAAGGTGGATCTCTGCTGATCCCCAGAACTATAGCCTGTAATTTCTTTAATTCGGCTAAAGCATTGGTGAAGTCTATTGCTTCCGTTGTACAGCCCGGTGTGTCATCTTTTGGATAGAAATATAAAATAACCCATTTCCTCCGAAATTGGCGGAGATTAACATTTTCTCCATCTTGGTTTTGGAGAATGAAGTCTGGCGCCTGTTGCGTGAATTTTAATGGTGTCATAGGCTTAACAAAATCTTTATTCTTTAAATAATTTCTGCTCCATAGGGCTCAGTAGAAAATATCGCGAATGTCGCCAGCAGGCATTAAAAAGCTTCGTCAGATAAAGTACATTGCTGTTCATTTTACTCAGATTATATCTACTGAACAGCTGCCTGCGAGACATTTTCTACAGAGCCGCTCCATAGTTGAGGATGTGACTGCTAATTGTGCTAGGAACAGTATTTTGTTAGAAATAGTATGGAGTTATCTTTATATATTATAGGAGTATCCTTCTCAAAAGTATAATAGTCTATATTCAAAGTGTTAAAAATGAGGTGTCAAGATGAAAATAATACCGTTAATGATTTCTTTGTTGGTTGTGCTGCTGTCAGTTGCTGCTTTGGCTGAAGTCGGTGATGGTAGTCCTGGAGATATAACTATAACTGATGAAGGAAGTGATAGTGGAGATGAAGAAGGTATTGATGATGCTTTGACTGGTACTGATGATGTTCTTCCGAGCTCAGATGATAGTGCTGTTGATTCAGAAGATTCTGATGATTCTATTATGGATGATGATTTTGGATCAATTTCTGATGGACAAAATGATGCATCTGCTGAAGAAGCAGGCAGTGATGATGAATCTAGTAATGAAGGATCAGATTCATTTGATGAAGAATTTTCTAGTGTTATTGAAGAAGATATCTATCAGGATGTAGATGATGTCGCTTTAGAAGGGGAGGCTGGATTGACACCAGACAGCTCATTCTATGTTTTGGAAAATCTTGTGGAATCTGTTCTTGTTGGTGATGATCCGGTGAAAGCCTTAGAGTATAAAGAGGAGAAGATCTTAGAATTACAGGAGATGGTTGATCAAGGAGATGAAGAAGCTGCGGAGAAAGTATTGGAAAGAGTTGAGAAGTATAATGAGATCATCAAGAGAGAAGTTTCTCCAGATATGGAAAAGCAAGTGAGGGAAAGCAGTAAGGCGGTTAAAGGTATTTTGGAAGGATTAGATTTAGAGGGTGATGAGTGGGAGGATATTCAAGAAAAGGTTGACGAGAATGCTAAAGAAGAAGATAAGATAGCCTTAGCTGCGAAAGTCTCTAAGAAAATATCTGAGCTCTGTGAAGCTCTTTCGTCATTAGATCCATTGGAGTATTCAAAGGTTTGCCGGACTGGTGATGAAGCCCCTCAGTGGAAAAGAGACCAAGATAGGGAGTTGACGGCTGAACAGGAAAAGGAAGCAAAGAAATTTTTTGAGATAATGTCTAGCTGTTATCAGAATCCAGCAGAATGTAAATGTGAGGATATTTCCATAAAACCATTTGCGGAGCAATGTGCAGTTATTGCTCCTTTGGCTGCGGAATGTGAATCTGGCAATGAAGAAGCCTGTAAGAAGATGGATGATATCGGTGATCCCATTGACTTACTGCCAGATTATCTCCAAGATGTTATGGCAGATGTCGAAGATAGATATGGAGAAGCGAAGCATGACTTATTTATGCCTCCTGAATGTGTTGAGGAAGGCGCTTTAACCAAAGAAGCCTGCTTTAAGGTCATGTTTCGCTTAAATGCGCCTCCAGAATGTCAGGAAGCATTAGAAGCGGGAAAAATTGATCCAAAAAATGAGCGTGAAGCACGGGCAGCATGTGAAGAAATTATGTTTACGGCTAATGCCCCTGAGGAATGTCTTGAAGCAGGATTGAAAGATCATCGTGACTGTGAAAGATTCATGTTCAAGCTTGATGCACCACAAGAGTGTTTGGATGCGGGCTTAACCGGTTCAGGCAGAGATGACTGGAAGAAATGTGAAGCCATCCGTTTTAAGCTTGATGCTCCAGAAGAATGTGTTGAAGCTGGCTTAACTGGTTCTGGCAGGGATGATTGGAGAAAATGTGATGCCATCCGATTTAGGCTAGATGCTCCACAGGAATGTCTTGATGCTGGAATAGATGGAACAGGAAAAGAGGATTGGAAGAAGTGTGAGCTCATCAAATTTAAACTAGAAGCGCCTCAGGAATGTTTAGATGCAGGGTTAACTGGTTCTGGCAGAGACGATTGGAAGAAATGTGAGAAGATACGATTCCTCCTAGACGCGCCAGAAGAATGTAAGCAGTTTGCTGATAAGCGTGATCCTTGGAAGGCCTGTCAACCAGTGCAGTTTAAGATGGATGCTCCTCAAGAATGTCTAGATGCTGGTCTTGATGGGACAGGGAGAGATGACTGGAAGAAGTGTGATAAGATCCGGATGGCCATGGAACAGCAGCAGCGTCCAGAAGGTGATCAGCGTGAAGGAGACTTTAGGCCAGATGATCGGCGTGGAGAATTTCCTGGAAAAGAAGGTGAGAGGAGAGGTGATTTCCCACAGGAAGATCAGCGTGGACAACAGCAAGAAGATCAATGCCGTGATTGTTCTCAGAAATGTGGAGATAGGAGATGGAATTGTAATAATGGGCAATGTGAGTGCTTTGATGATGGGGATGATAGAGATGAAAGTCCTTCGGGGGATGATCATCCAAGTGATTCTGGCAGCTTTGATTCTGATGATAGTCGTGATGATAGTGGCTCCAGCAGTGATTCTGGGAGTTCAGATTCAAGTGATGGTGGGTCTTCTGATAGCGGCAGTTCTGGATCAAGTGGTGATTCTGGGAGTTCAGATTCAAGCGATGGTGGATCTTCTGATAGTGGCAGTTCTGGATCAAGTGGTGATTCTGGATCAGGAGATAGCGGTTCTTCTGGCGGAGATTCTGGCTCAAGTGGAGATAGTGGCGGCTCAGAAGCATCTAGTGAGAGTTCCGGCGATAGTGTTACCGGATCTGCCGTAAGAATCTTTAACCCAACCGGATCGGCGGTAAAGATATTTGATCCTTTAGGAGAGAAAAGATTTAGGGAACTTGGAAGATTCAGGTAATTTTTTTATATTTTTCTTTTTTTTAATTCCATTATCTTTATCTCTTAAAAATATCCTATAGTTTTTTAAATCAGACATCAAAGTTGTAGGTATGGTTTACAATGTTAGAGTCATAGAATGGGATGATGGGTCGAACTGCTGCTTGTTAGATTCAGGGCAAGGGTCTATTTTCTCAAAGGAGATGAAACCGGTAAGATTCTTATCGAGATGGGGTTTTCGCGCTCCTCAACATCTCTTTTATCCTGATTTTGCTGTCAGTCGTATCTTGTTTTCTGTTGAGGATGTTATAAGACATGAGGCTACTACACTAGGCTTATGGAAGGAAGCAGGTATTCCTTGTCCTATTGTTTTATCAGTTAGTGGAAATCGTATTGAAACGACTGGATTCCCTGAAGCTGTATCCTATTGGAACCTATTAAACAACAGCGATTCAGTAGAGAGTTATAAGCAGTTAGTTACAGTTTATTCTACTATTCGAGAAACGGCAAAGCGCTATGATGATCCTCGATATTTACATCCTGATCCAAGCTTATCAAATTTTCTATATCTTCCTGAAGAAAAAACTGCTTTAGCCATCGATCCTGGTAGGTTACTCAGAAGAGATTTAGATCTTGCCAGCTTAGATATTTTGCTCCTTGTTGAACATCTTACCTCTCTATCTGCCCTTAATACTTCACAGGATGTTATTGCTGGCTATGTCCAGGAGTTAAGGTCATCTCTTACTAAAGTAGAAGCTGAAAGGATAAAAGCTCTTGACCATTCCAATCCTTTAGTTGCAAGATTATATTTCTCTCTACGAGAAGAGTTAGGATACAGGTTTAGAAAAAGAAAGAAGAAAAATCCTCCACTATCTTTGCAAAAATATTTGGAAAGCTATCAGAACTTCATTAAAGACCTACTATAATCCAGACATCATCAATAAAATGTTCTTCGCACTTCTGTCTTTAGCTCTAAGATCGCTTTCTTAAAAGCTCGCTCATCAGGAACAGCTTTTCCAAAATCAGCAGCAGCCATCTTATTTCGTACGAGAAGATTGATCTGATCTACAATCTTTTCAGCTTCACGGTGACCGCCGCGCTGGACCTCTTCAAGAAGGACATTATGCTGTTCAGAAAATGTTGCCATAAATTTCTGCAGGAAGTCTTCCCGAGCATTCGCTGTTTTCATGAATTCTGGCTTTCCTGGAGCAACAGGTGTAGGGCCTTGGCGATGGTATCTGTTGTACGACTTTAATAGACCTGCTTCAAAACGGTCAAGAAACAGTTGAGTGATCATAGTATGTACCTCTTTTAGCTTCAAAAGTAAAAGGGATTTATGAACTTTTCTCTTCTGCAGGCTTTTGAAGAGATTTTGATCTTATGGTGCGATGCATAAACTCCTTAACGTTACATTTTTAAAATAGTCAGCTATTCCAACAATATGAATTACGATTTGGAATTAGAAAAAGTCATTCAAGAGATCAAGAAAGCGGATGCTAAGTTAGTATGTCTGCAGCTGCCGGATGGCTTAAAGCCAGAAGCGAAGGCTATTGAAGCGGAAATAACTAAGAAAACAGGTGCAAAAGTGCTTATTTGGCTGGGAAGCTGTTTTGGTGCTTGTGATGTTCCTGTTGGCTTAAAGAATTTAGGGATTGACTTATTATTCAGTTGGGGACATAATACATTTAGAAAAGAGATGTGGTAGGTTTTTTATAGTCATTTATTATTCTCCATGCATGCAAAAGAGGTTGTTGATAGTGTCTATATTGTTGATAGGAATGCTGCTCTTCCTTCTATCCTCTTGTAATGATAATGGAAATGAACTCCCTCAAAATGCTCCTTCTACCGTTGATAAAGAAGCGTTGTATGATCAAGCGATCAAGAAATTAACAGGGAACGAATCGGTCAATACTACACGTCTTGATAAGCGCTTTACTGCCCTGGAACAGCAATTGTCTGGATTTGTTGATGGTGATGAAGAGATGGACATTGCCGAATTTACGAGAATAAAGATCGCGATGGATTATCTTGAAGGAGAAGGATATGATCCTGGAAAAATTACCCGTCTTGAAACGATGTTTAAAGCGGCATATGCTGAAGCAGAAGGAAAGATCGAAGATATCGATGGAAGTTTAGCTGACAGGTATAATGAGCTGAACAGGACGCTGCAACGGGTTTCTTCCGGTGATGACGTTTTGACACTACCACGCTATCTGGAGATGGAAAGAGGGATCAATGAACTGGAAAAAGATGGCTATATGATCGCTTCCAGGATCGCCAGCCTTCGTACTGGGCTTTTGCAGGCTGTTCTTCATGAATTGGAAACAGCATTAATTCATTTTGAAGTGCCGGAAGAAGTTGGCGTAGAGCAATTGCCAGATGAAGAAGATGCTGTGGAAGGTGGTAGTGATGGAGATGAAAGCGATGCTGTTGATGAAAGCGAAACAGATGTTGCTTCTGACGTTCCAGAAGAGTCTCTTCAGCCTGTGATACGTTTAGTTGATGGTGGCTTAGACAAAGAGAAAATGACGGTAAAAGTTGGTCAAACCGTCATTTTTGAGAATGATCGCCAGGGGCATTATAAGCTGGGCTTTGTGGTTGGAAACAGGGTCTGCCGTGATCTCAAGAGCGGATTTTTTAATAGTGGAGAGAGTTATAACTGGACGTTTGTTGAGGAACAAACATGCTGGGTATCTGATGGGATATTTACGACAGAGGCGGTGAAGATTGTGGTGATAGGTTGATTTTGGCTTTGAGTCATAACTTTTGTTGTGGCTTCTTTTTTGAGGAATTAGCTATCTTTTCTTCATCGGATTTTACTGTCTTCTGCAATTTTTGAATGTCCTCTTCAGGAGGCAGATCTTCTGGCCTAATACCGCTTTTTGCGAGGAGTTTTCTGACATCCTTATTATTTTTAACATGTTCTCTAGTTATTTTTGGTTCTTTCTCCATATCTTCTTTCTTAACATTAAAGTTTGTTATTTCTGTTGCTAAGTTTTTGGCAGTTATCGTAATTGTTGGTAAGAAATCAGCTAAAGGCCTTTTCTGTGGAATTTGTAACTTCTTCTTCATCTCCAAAGTAGAAAATCCGCCAAATAATGCTTCATCTCCCTTGCTTCTGATTCTGGCGAAACCTGCTTCATCTACACCTCGTTCATAGATAAGTTTTGAGAGTTCTGTTTCAGAAGCTACTAATTTTTGCCTTGCTGTTAATCGTTCCATGAGAGCTATCCTTTGCTCTATCAACTCTTGTTTTCTGGTTTGTACTGCAAAATAGCTTTGGGCAAATGCGATCTGCTCTTTCCTAGGGTCACCATTCTGGGCTATAAGATAACAGGCATAGCGAGTGAGCATAAAATTGTCAATCTCTTTAGAAGCCCCTTTGGGCATAGCTATCGTTTTGTTGACGCCAACAAAATGATCATTGATTTCCTGTCCAGCAGTTTTACAGGATGTTTTTGCCTTCTCTATCACATTCAGAAAGTTTCTCCATTCATCATAATCTAAGAGTTTCTGAAGATCACGGGCATACCAGAATTCTATACCATCTGCATTATGAGCATACTCTTCAAAGGTCTTTTGTAAGGTGGCGATAAGTGCTAATTTCATGGTCTATCTTTTAAGGTGGTTTTCGGATTCTCTGTAGACTTTACCTTCCAGCTTCTTCTTTTATATTATAGAGTATTACTCCTTTATATATTCTACCCGCACTTGCAAGAAATTAGGAAACTACCTAATTTCTGCACAGAAATATGATCTTTGTCATATTTCTTGTGTCCAGTGGCTAGTGGGTATACATACTTCTCAGCAACGTTTATAAAACAGTATTGATATCTTTACAAATATGAAAACGATCTTTTTGGAAGCGCCGTATTTAGGTAAGGTGCGGCTCTGTAAGAAGACTCTTGATTATCTTGCGAAAAAAAAAGTGAAAACTGTTGCCTTGTATGCAGCAGTGCAGTTCTGTAATAATCTTGAATTGATTAAGCAGCAATTAGTGGATGCTGGCGTTACTGTCATCTCCTCAAAGCCAAAGAGGACGGATGCCCATCAGCAGATTCTTGGCTGTGATGTCTATGAAGATTCGTTGCATCTTTCTGCTAAAGAACGAGAGAATATCGATGCTTTCTTATACATTGGTGATGGTAAATTTCATCCATTAGCTTTATTGCATGGGCAGAAAGCAGAAATAATATGTGATGATCCTATCGCTCAACGGATGGAGATTCTTTCTCCCACTCTTATCGATCATATCAAAAAGAAGCAGAAAGGGGCATTGATAAAGTTTTATGCTCATCAAAACATAGGGGTTATTATCTCTACAAAGCCTGGACAGCAGTTCATGAAGAAAGCTTTTTCACTTGAAGAGAAGTATCCCCAGAAGAAATTTTATTATTTTGTCGATGACCAGATATCCTTTGACCAGCTGGAAAATTTTCCATTCATCGATGTCTGGGTGAATACGGCTTGCCCCAGGATAGGATTGGATGACATCGAGAAGTTCAGGAAAGGTGTTGTGAATCTCAGGGATGTGGTGTAGGTTGTTTGTCTTTTCTTACTTGTTCTAAAACAAGAGAACAAAGTGAGTCTATTTCCGAGTGTGTATCTCCCTCCAAAGAAAGAATATCTTCAGGAATATCTAATTGAATGACTTTTCTTCTCGTTGTCTTTTCATATGATCTTCCATCCATCAAAGGCACACACGCGGTGCTTCTTTCTTTTTCTTCATAAGCATTTTTTTGGACTAATTCCGATAAAGAAAAACCATCAAATTTCCTAGAATATGTTATTGACTGTCCTCCGCCAATTGCACCACTCCATTGTTGAATAATTGCTAGGGATTGATCAGTAAAATAGAAGATCCTATCCCCAAAATATCTTGTCCCATAACGACTATCTGATTCTGAGTATCTTTCGTCGACTATCAATACTTTCATATTAATTCATGTTGAGAGATACTATATAAATCATTGTTGTCTAAAATTAGAAGAAAAGTTTAAATAGGGTATAATTTCATTAAAGCTATGGATATACATCTGAAGGAAATATTGTTGAAAGTAGGGTTAACTTCAAGAGAATCTGAAGCTTATTTATCTTTACTGAAGAGAGGGGAAAGTTCAGCTTTTGAAGTCAGTAAAGACATCAAAGAATCAAGAACAAATGTTTATTCTACTTTACTTTCATTAATAAAGAGAGGATTAGTAACCTACATCATTAAGAGAAGCAAGAAGTTTTTTAAGGCGGCAAATCCTGAGATATTATTGGAAATAATCAAAGAGAGAGAACAATTACTCTCCACAAATATTAACTCTTTCTTGAATTATTATCAGCCTTATCATGGCATTCAAGTAGAGGTTTATGAAGGAACTGAGGGTATAAAAACGATTTGGAATGAAGTGCTAAGGGAAGGTAAGGAGGTATTTGTTATTGGAAGTACAGGAGAAAGCACTGAAGTACTACAGGGATTTAATTTTATCAAGTTCCATAAGGCAAGATTAAGGAAGAAGATCAGATTAAAAATATTGGTGAATACCACAAAAAAAGCTATATCTCATGCAAAAAAGATTGTAAAAATTGGGAATGGGGAGTATAGGGTTCTTCCTTTTGATAAACCAGTGACCACTTATATCTATGGAGATAATGTTGTCTTATTTGAATGGAAAAAAAGCCAATTAACTGCAGTTCATATTACGAGTAAGGGTATGGCAGAATCATTCAAAAGTCAATTTAAGTTTATATGGGATAGATGCACTAGTTTTTCTTAAAGGTTACAAATACTTACACCATCTCATACGCTCTCAAAATAATCTCTTCCGTCTTTTCCCAGCCTAAACAGCTGTCAGTGATAGAAACTCCTTTCTGCAGCTGCTCTTGATGTGGATCTTGGCTTCCTTCCACTAAGTTTGATTCTATCATCACGCTAAAAATATGTTTATTCGTTTTCATCTGCTGGATGACAGAGAAAAAGACGTTTGGCTGATTGATATGATTCTTTCCAGAATTACCATGGCTGCAATCTACCATAATCAATGGATCTAAACCACTCTGCTGCAGCTCTTTCTGGCATAGCCGGATATGCTCTTGAGAAAAGTTAGGTGTTGCTCCTCCTCTGAGTACAAGGTGGCAATATGGGTTGCCGGAAGAATGATGCTCCGTCAGCCGCCCTTCATCATTGACGAGAGCAAAACATTGCTGTTCCCGTGCTGTACTGATAGCATTAATCGCGGGAATGATCTCTCCTTGTGGGGTGTTCTTGAATCCGACTGGTAAATTTAGGCTAGAGACGACATGGCGATGGTGTGGCGATTCCACCGTTCTTGCTCCGATAGTCGCCCAGGAAACTAGGTCAATATAATAGGGGATCAATGAGGGGGTTACGATCTCTACTCCTAATGCAACTCCGATAGCTGTAAGATCTACCAAGAGCTGTCGTGATATCTTTAGACCTTTATTGAGATTAAATGGCTTTTTGATGTCTGGCTCATGGATCAATCCAGTCCATCCCATCTTTGTCCTGGGCTTTTCAATATAAGCTCTCATCACAATCAAGAATTTATCCTGTACTCTGTCAGCAAGTTCTTTGAGTAAGTGAGCATATTCTTTTGCCTCGTTTACGTCATGGATTGAGCAGGGACCGACAATAAGGAGTTTTCTTTTATCTTTTCCCAGAATAATATCTTTGATCTCTTTCCTTGATTTTTGAATGAGCTTCCTGCTTTTATCAGAGAGAGGAAACTGTCTCTTGATCTCTCGAGGTGAAGCCAACAGTTTGCTTTTTGCTGTCTTTTTGGGTTGTGTTGTGGTCATTTGTTTTTTTATAAGGGCTGAGCTATCCTCTATTTTATAAACGTTGCTTTTGATTCTTAGATAGAGAGACAGTAGCACTTCACCGTGGCGGAGGGCCGTCTTCCGTCTTCCTCGCTTCGTGAGATAAGTGTCATAGTATATAATATCTTAAGTGATAATATCTTAAGTGATAATATCATAGAGGATGAAAGTAATTAATAATTTTCAGGTGGTTTTCATCCAGGCATATCGTAACACTCGTCAGACATTTTAGCTAAGCCGCCCTCCGCTTCAGGATAGTGAGGAAGTACAGGGAATAGTTTCGGGTTATAACAGGGGAATAGTTAAGGGATACCACTAGAAAAAAAGTATAGTCCCCCAAAAATCAGGTAAGCAGTCGTCTGCCGGGGATAGGCACGCCACTTTGTATCGCTTCCAACTGCACGGAAAGAGCGGTTAATTTTGCGGAATAGGCAGAAGTGTTATAGATAGGGTGCCTATTAGCCAGCCAGGGATGGGATATGGCTTCTGTTCTTAACTGTTCAGATTCCTGAACTCCGTCAAAATTAATTCTCCAAGCACGACCCCATCCGTCCTTATTCTCCACAGTATTTCTTAATTGCTCTTGAGCATCTTCCTTCTTCTTTGACCATGCTTCAACTAATTTTGGATGCTGCTTTTTTATTTCCTGAACGCAGTAATCTAATTTTTTTTCAGCCCTTGATTGAAAATTTTCCATTAGCCTTGACAGGTAATATAAAATATCGGGAGTGGCCCCATAAACTGCCTGATCTCTCATTTTTTGCTCGGGGAAAATCTCACCAGGAAAAAGTGCAGGAGCGTATTCCCTGCGCCTTTCTGCAGCTCCAAATCCTTCAAAAAGAGACAAAAATTCAAGGGATGGAAACCCAGCGTGAATAGGTTTAGCAATTCCCCCCACTGCTTTCTCTAATTTTCTCCGGACATCTGGAAAAATATCTAAATATTCATTCCTTTCCCAGTGTTTTTTACGCTCAATCCTGAACCGAATGCCGGCATAATTTCCTGCCATCAGGTCAAGGGCATCATTCATGGCGCTGAATACTCCTGAACCAGGAATCCTAAACCTCCCCTCGACAATCATAGTCAGACGTTTTGCTAATCCTGGCTTTTCTTTGGCATACCTATCTAATTCTTCTAGGCATTGGTCCATCCTCTTCTGAAGGGGTTCGGAAGCTGCCCTATAAAATGAATCAATCATTTTCTTGATTAGCTCTGCTTGGTGGAGTTCTGACTGAACAAATCTTGCCGTTGCTACCAAGTCTTCGTTTCCTTCAAAGTAGGCCCCCGTTGATACGCTTCTTATCATTGTTTGATCATCAGGATATTCTGTGGGATCATGGGTTGCAAAGTAGGTTACCCATTGTTCAGCTTTGCTCAGCTCGCCCTGCAATCGTTGCTCTTCTTCTCTTAAGAAGATGGTATTAGCCCTGGGAATGGGATCATCTTTCACTTTTGGATGATAGACTGACGTTACAATAAAATCGCAAATCTGCCGCAATGACTCTTCACTGAATTCAGCAAATCCCAAGTGCCGTAAGAATGATGACAGCTCAAAATGCAATCCATAAAATTGCTCAATATCAGCCATAGGGTTGCCAAACTGTCGCAGCGCTTCAACCTGCTCATGCATATACGAGAGGCCTTCTTTGGCATCGCTCATCTGCATCTGAAAATGAGTCGCTCGTAATGCTGTCCCTATCCTGCTTTCCAGATTGTCAGCCATAGTGTATCATTTTGGTTATCTTTACCTATTCTTCCTTCTCCACAAGAGTGAGAGGGTTATGCCCAGAGCCAGCCCGCTCCCTGCACCTGCGGCAGTATATATTCCCATCTGAGTAGAATGCTCATCTGATTTTTGCAGGTACGTGCTTATTTCCTGTCTTTTCTCCTGCTGTGCTTGATTTATTATACTTGTAGTAACTCCTCCAAACCAAGGTATCCACCCTACTGCTCCTTTGACAGTATTAATAGCCCCATTAACAGCCCCTTCCACTCCTTCTTGTACATCATTAATAAGCTCTTTATCTCCATCTCCTTGTTCTTTGTCCGGAGAAAAAACATCCCACTTTTTCATTTTTTGATAGGATTCAAAACCTTGTTTTATTCCATAGGCACGGATAATGGGATTACTTTCCATAATCCTTAATTCTTCTGCCAATGGTGTATAACGGCTTACGGAGAAACCAGCATACGCACCACCTAAAGTTAAAGCCAAGATCAGAGTATATTCCGCTGCTTTCTTAAGAAAAGTACCAGGAATAGTGGCAAGATTTCTTCTCTGCATTCCTCTTTCTGGATAATTAGCAGGTACCATATAATGGCGAACGCCCTCCTGATAGGGCTCCTCTTCCCCTAGAACAGTCTCTATGGTGGAAGAATCTCTAAGAGGAGAAACAGCTATTCTTCTTCCTGACGGTGTGCCCATCGGTGGTAACTGAAAAGCCTGTTTATTTGTTGTTTGTGCCTGAAATTCAGCTAATAAGCCATATCTTTCTGCTCGGGTGGTACAGGCATCTGGATGCACTCCTGTTTTTTTTTCTATTATGGCCTTGTCTTCCGGCGTTAAAGAATTCCATACTTGATTCAGCTGGCGAGAGATACTCATAAGTAGTTAAAAAATTTAAAAGTTTATAAATTATCACTCCTATTTCTCCATTTTCTCCTCATTGAGGCTCTGAGAATTGTTTGGGAAAAGCATCAAATAGAGGTCCAAAATCCTCAACTATAGATAAAAAAACCCTCCAATATCAGCCTAAAACCATCCTCTCCCAAAGCTTTAAAAATACTGGCAGAAATCATAGGCTTATGTTAACTGATAAAGATGTCGCACTTTTACGGGAAGAATTAGCTACAGCCCAGAATCCATTGTTCTTCTATGATGGTGATGGCGATGGCTTATCTTCATTTTTGCTCTTGTACCGGATGCATCGGGAAGGGAAAGGCATTGCCTTGACGATGACTTCTAAACTTGATGTTGAAGCCTTAAGGAAAGTCCAGGAATTAGAGCCAGACAAGATATTTGTGTTAGATGTTCCCATCATCTCCCAGGAATTTCTTGATCAAGTGAAACGGCCCGTCTTTTGGATCGATCATCATCCCCCATTAAAACGGACAAAAGTCAAATATTTTAACCCGAGATTAGAAAATCCCGATGCTTATATTCCTACCTCCAGGATGTGTTGGCAGGTTTCTCAGCGAGATGAAGATAGGTGGATAGCCATTTTAGGAAATTTAGCAGATTATTATCTTCCGGAATATTTGGATCAATTTATCGAGCAATATCCACAGTATTTAGATAAGCCTTATGACTTGCCGACGATCCTCTATAAGAAGCCGCTGGGGAAATTAGTAAAACTATTATTTTTTATTCAGAAAGGTCCGACGTCCGAGGTAAGGAAATCAGTGAAGATCCTTACCAGAATAAAATCGCCGGATGAAATATTTCAGCAGACGACGGCGCAAGGAAAATTCTTGTACCGCCGCTTTGTTAAGATCAATGAGATGTATGAGGAATTGCTAGAAGAAGCAAAAAAAGTGGTGACGAAAGAGCATTTCATTTTATTCTTCTATACGGAGAAGAAATGGTCGTTTACGGCTAATCTTTCCAATGAGCTGTTTGGTCTTTATCCTAAGAAAATGATCATCATCGCCAGAAGAAAATCTGGTGAAGTAAAATGTAGCTTACGAGGCAAAAATGTTCTTACCTATCTCCAGAAAGCACTAGAAGGAGTTGAAGGACATGGTGGCGGCCATCCGGATGCCTGCGGTGCTGTCATCAAAGAAAAAGATTGGGAGAAATTTTTAGAACAGTTTAAGAGAGAAATGAACGATGTTTGATCTTATCATAGGTATATTTGGGCTTGTTGGAGGCGCGATCTTATCGCTTATCGCCGTTGAAGAGCTCGTTGCTGGAAGAAGATATTTTATCCTGATGAAGAGGATGCTATTTTTGATAATCTCTCTTTTGATCTTTTATTTTTTCAGAGAAAAAATAGTATTTCTTATCATCTTTTTCCTTGCTGCAGTATTGTTGTTCACCATCGAATTTTATGGGAAGTCATCATGGAAAGAGTTGGGCAATTATGCTTTTGTCGTGCTTGCCTATGCCTTAAGTTCCAACGGGAATTATCATCTGCTATTGTCATCATTCCTTTTCCTCTATGGGTTGCCGACGGGCACATTATTATGGCAAGCAAGAAAGATCTTGAAGAGACGCTGAAAGGAAAAATTTCTCCCCTCTTAGAAGAGACGATGGAGAAAAGCTGGGGGATTACTATTCCTCAATTAGAGTCAGACATCACGGATAAGCTTAAAAATCCCCAGCTGCAGATCTATGTTTCTCCTCATCTTCCTTTTTCTACAGCAAAAAAGAAATTTAAATCAGAATTTCTGAAGAAAGAGTTGCGTTTACATCTGGGGAATATATCTCATCTTGCCAAAACATTAGGTATCGATAGAAGAAGCATCCATCGGGCGATAAAATCTCTGGAGATAGATATTGAATCTGCTCGCTATCAAGAAGTGAGGACGGCAAAAGAGGAGGAGATCAATGCGACCATCAGAACATCATTAGAGCAATATAAAGAGTTTATTCAGCCTCAGCAGATGGAAAAGATGTATGCAGAAGTTCCGGCATTATCGAGAAACATCGCTCAGATGCTGCCTCATACGGACATCGGCTGGAAGGAAGCGGAGAAAGAGTTTGAGAAACAATTCTTGGCAAAATCTCTGAAGGAACATGGAGGAAATGTTATTGAGACAGCGAAGCAGCTCCGTATCCGTGTGGAAACTTTGTATAGGAAGATGAAGAAGCTGGGGTTATAGGCTTGCGGATTTTGGGAGTATGGAGATATGGCCTTCTGAAGTTCATAAATCGAAACGCTTAAAAACATCAAAATTTTAGTAGGTTTTAGAATTGAATAAATAATTCGAGAAAAAAAGGTGATACGATGAAACTTATCCTCAATAAAAAACCTAAAGATGTTACCATCATTGAAGGATTTCCGGGCTTTGGGCTCATTGGAACTATTGCCACAGAATTCTTGATGGAGCATCTTCAGACAGAAAAGATTGGCATCATTGAGATGGAGGAGATTCCTGCCATGATTGCCATCCATCAAAATAAAGTAATTGAGCCTATTTCTATCCACTATAACAAGCAATACAATATGGTTTTGATTCATGCCATCAATATTGGTAAAGATATGGGTTGGAAAGTAGCAGCAGTCATTGAGGATTTAGCAAAAGTGCTTCAAGCTAAAGAGATCATTTCATTAGAGGGTGTTGGCTCGCCGAATCCGTCGACAGGAAGAAGAGTATTTTTTTACAGCAGCCGCAATGGGAAAGTGTCGCAGAAATTAACTGCAGCAGCACAGCCGTTGATGGAGGGCATTATCGTCGGTGTTACCGGTGCTTTGTTAGCGAAGCAAATATCAGTGCCTATAGTTGCCTTGTTTGCTGAAGCGAAGAGTAATCTCCCCGACAGCCAGGCGGCAGCAGAGATCATTAAGGCACTTGATGCTTATACCGGATTAAAAGTTGATCCCAAGCCGTTGCTAAAACAAGCAGAAATGTTTGAAAAGAAGTTGAAGTCACTCCTTCAGAAAAGTCAGGAAGCAGAAGAGATCCATGAGGATAAGAAGTTAAGTTACGTTGGATAAGTGATTGAAATGGCAAAAAAAGAGATTCAACTGCCTCCACAGAAGCCAGTAATCTCTCTTCCTGGAACAAAAACAATCTCTTATTTCCCAAAGAAGAGGCTTCTCTATGGTATTCTTCTCCTTGCCGTAGGAGTAGCAGATTATCTGCAGATAGGTCCAACTATCCCTAAGATAGTTCTTCATATTTTATTGGTTCTTTCAGGTATTTGGTTTCTTCTGCTATCGGTAGATTCGGCTTCTTCTAACCGACGGCGAGCATTGATGAAGAAGTATATTTGATTATTTTTGATAGGCATACCCTATTTAATTTATGATTGTTGATTAAATTATTTAGTTTTAAATACTTTTAGTTTTAATCTGGTTTTTTGTTGGTTATACTAGTGTAATATTGTAGTTGAAGATTAAATGTTTTAGATTTTGATGATTTCAAACAAATATATAGTTTACTTTTTAATAATAAATATTATCATAATAATTATTAATCTTTGCTTAAACATTTTATTAAAAGAAGGGTGAAAAAACTAACAAAAAGACTACCCAAACACATTTCCTACCTTTTCTTGTAATTCTTTATCCATCTCGCTGATACTTTTCGTTCCATAGAGGTCCATCGTTGTCTTATAAGAAAGGTGTCCCAGCACCTTTTGTACCACTTCCAAGCTTAATCCTCGATCTTTTAATATTCGTGCACAGGAATGCCGTAAGATGTGGGGATTGATGTTCTTAAGCTCAGGAATAGGGTTATGAAGCTGAGCGCGTTGTCCTGCTTGAGCCACGATTCTATTGATTTGAGTAGGAGTAATATGCCCCTGGTTATTTAAACTGGAGACTGCCGGGAAAAGATAGCCCGTTTTTGGATTATTGAGAACATATTGCATATAAATCTTGAGATCTTCAACGAGCTGGTCTGAAAACATAGTTGCTAACCTATCAATATTCTTCTTTCCTAGAATCCTTATCTTATTCGTTATGAGATCAATATCCTCAATCTTTATTTTTGCCAGTTCAAACCGCCGCAAGCCACAGTATGCTAAAAGCTTGATGATAACCTTATCTCGTAATTTATCTGCATGTTTCACTAATTGTCGAATCTGTTCTTCAGAAAGATGAAACTGGCTCCTGCTATGTCCTTTCTTCACCACTTTTTCATTCATAGGGGGTAGAAATGTAACAGATTATTTAAATATTACGTTTTTAGCATATTTTATTACTTTTTATGTAACATTCTGTATAAAGTGTTACGTAATGCGTCGGAGGTGATATTTTAGTGAAAATGGTAGGCGTCTTTGTTGCTGAATAGGGGGGGTTATTTTAGCGAAAAATACTAAATCTTTGCGGTAGAGAAATAAGGGGGGATATTTTGAGGTGAAGCTTTTTTCAAGAAAGAAAGATTTGGTCGCCCAAGGATCACAGTAGTTAGAACAGGTTGATTATTATAACATTACGGAGATACTTCCCCTTGTTCTAAAATGTTTAATCAACAATTGTATGTTTAGATTATAAAAATAATAACTGTTGATTGCTTGTTTTATCTTACTCTATTATCTTTTATCTATTAAAACTAATTTTAAATGAAATATTATATTTTATAAACTACTAATCTTTGCTTAAATCTTCTATGTCTGTTGATGTGCTGCTTCTCTAGCTCTTCGTTGCAGGTTTACTTCCCATTTTTCTGCTCGGGGATTATCTGATTCTTGTTGTGTGAAGTAAAATCCCTGCGTTCTCCAGGAAATGAGTCTTTTCGTAGTATGGTCTAGGCATTCGATAGCGCTAAGCAGTCTTTCAACAACACTTAAGTCATAAGTAACCAAGGCAACTCTCCCACTCGTGTTGCTGTGATCTAGGGCATATCCTAATGTGGCAGCAACTAAGCTTTGATCAATATCATCATTTCCAAAAACTTCCCCATAGGGTAAATCCTGATCGATAAAATAAGCTGCAGTTACATTGGTGATATCCATAAGTGCATTGATTGCGTTTATAACATTAGGATCCATTCCCTTTCTTAGAACCAATGGATTAAACATCTTTGTTTTCCCATCGGCCATTTTTGTTTTACTGGGGAAATAGCCAGTAACTTCTTCAAAGAACTCTGCGCATCTTTTGCTTAATGCAGCGTAAAATCTGCGATGCTCTAAAAGAACACCAATAGTAGTGTGAACATTTTCTGCGCTTAATAGCTGTTGGAGCTCTTCTGCTCTTCGAAGATAATCTTCCAAGCGATCAAGATGTGGTGCTAAGTCACTTGCTGTTTCTATTTGCTGTAAGTCTCTGTGGAGATATCTCATGCCAGGAACAGAACTTAGAACATTATTGTCTATCAGCACGTGATCATATCGTTCAACAATTTGAAGAAGAGTATAACCTGAATCCATAATAAGAGTTATTTAGAATCCATTTAAAAGATTACCTCTTTTTGAGTCTATATATAGATTCTGCTAACTTCAAATAAAGCTCTTCAAGCTCAAGTTAACGATGTTTTCCTTCGCCTGCAAATCCTTAAAATCTTTGTTCAAGGCAAAGAAGAATTGCCCGTTGCAGAATGATCTTTGCAGAGGAACGCTTTTATTTACTAACGAAGAGATATTCTCTTTTGCTGTCACCAGATCTATCCTGCTCTTTTGAGCTACTTCTTCAAACGTAAGAGCATGCTCTTCAGTGTATAACACTAAAAATATCTTTTTTTCTGTTGTGGTCAACGGCTCGATACTTAATCTTTCAGCAGAGAGATCTTGATTGAGCTGAAGGCGGTCTAACCGTTCTGATAATCTGTCTACTTTTTTCTCTACATCGTTGAGGTAATCAAATAGTACCTGGATTTCTCCGGTGTTATCATTGATGGAGGAGAGATGTTCTTCCAAAATCTTTTTTATGCTGTCAAAACTTTCGTGAACGATAGTGCATCACCTGCTCTCTATTTTTTGAAATAGTACATCTCAAGGATAACGCAACTTACCGACGACAAAACACCGGCTGAGCTGCCTTTCTCCTTGCTAATTTCTACCACAACCCCTGCTTTTTGGAAAACTTTTCGCCTTTATATAGATTTCTATTTTGTGGATTCTTATGAGGAAAAGACATAAATAGGATCGTTCTTTTTTAGGAAGGTATTAGTATATATTTGTGCGATGATTGGTGAAAAGAGATGACTAAAATTTCAGCTATCGATCAATTTGCAGATATGGTTAATAGATATATCAAGAAGGATATTCGAAATATTCGCTCAAAGATATCAGCATTCTATGATGTTATGGGAAAAGCCAAGGAAAAAGATGTAACTCACATGAGAAATGAGCTTTCTGCTTTTGTGTTGCTGTCCAAAAATAATCTCCTTGCGCATTTAGTAAGCATTGAAGCGGAGTTTCCTGTGTTTCCAAACCATCTTAAAGAAACGTATGAATTGGAGGTTGTCCACTGGGAACTTGTTCAGCGAGAAGTCGATAAGCTAAACTATTCCCTTGCTAAAAAAACAAGAAATGCTACCGATTTTCTACGTGCTGTTTGCGCTAGGATAGAGCCGTTGATCAGCCAAACGGAAGATGAATATATTCAACTGAAGGAATTATTACATGATTGGGAAAATGATATGAAAAACCTTCGTTCTGCATCCTAGTTATTACTTCTAAGTAACATTTATAAACTACACCTCTTTCAAGCACGTTGAGGTTAATCCTTATCGATGGCTATACCACTATTTCCTGAAACAAGCATTGGGTTACTGGAATTGGTAGATAGAGGTTTTGAGATAGGTAGGCCAAGGCATTTAGGTATCACTATGGTTCGTGGTCCAAAAGACCATCTTCGTTCTTCAGAGTTAGGTTCTATTGATGTTTATGCTGTGCGTTTTGATTATGCGTTGTTGGTTTCTGGTGAGATCTCCTGTATTTTGTCAGCAAGAGATCCTGATGTAACTGGTGTAGTAGCTTATTCTCGAAGACATGACCCTCATTTTCGAAATCCTTCGCTGCAGCGCTATAACGAGGAAGTTGGTGAACGCTTAGCTGATTGCGCTCTTGATCATTGGCTTGAACGAAGCAGAGGTGATGCGGCAAATACCAATGTTGAGGGGGTATTTGGAGTACATGTTTATTCTCGGTTATCTCGGGGGAGGATGGCGCTTGTTCTACTGGCTGATTCTGATGAAAGAAAAGATAGAATCGTTTCACCCTCAGAAGTACAATACCGTGTTCTGAGCGGGAGATGAATCATGTTTCCATTGCAAGGAGTAGGAATTCAGACCCAACAAACAATTTAAATAGATTTAGAGATTCTTTTTGGATATGGTGAATGTTGAAGTAGGTATGTTAAGTCATAAAGAGCATGATAAGGCTTTTCGAGGCATTGAGGGGGTTATTGACTTGCTTCATCATGAAAAAGATAGATTAACTTCACTAACCGCTTTTACCGACAGAAAAATAATTTTCTTATTGGAAGGAACAGGCCTTTTTCATGATAACTTTGTAAATACTATAGGGCAGCTCAATGATTTTTTGCAGCAGCTTTCTGAAGCAACAACTTTTGAAAACTTTGCTGCCACCAATAGTGGTATACGCCGTTGCATCGAAAAGATAGAGACGATGATGAGGGCAGCTTATGATTTTATTACCAAAGCATTAGCTTGGACAGCACAACTTTTAGAAGATGAGCATAGGATCAGATTATTGGTTGCTGATTATTATCATAAGGGGAGGATAAGTGGATTGACTGATGAAGAAGAAGCAGAGATGGCTCGAGTTGCGGAACTTATTAGTAAGGACATTCAAAATTTATCTTTAGCATTACAGCGTCTGCAGCAGCTGTTTATCATAGGTAGAGGAAAAAAAGGGCTTCTACCCGTTCTTCTCGCATTATTAAAGGAGTATAATCCATCAAAAGGATATGACCGAAATTTTACCATTAAGTTTCGCCAGCAAGTTCGGGATATAGCAGAACGTATGAACAGATTGAAGATAGGTGTCATCAATATCGAAAGGCATCTTGCAAAAGAAGAGCATACTATTGAAAATGCCTTATCTGTCCGCGAACAATTTCTCCACCAGCTCGTGGGTAAGAAAATTATTGTAGAAGAGAGGGCAAGAAGGAGTGCTTAGGGGGTTATCGTGCATGAGGAAGAATTCTCTTTCTAAATAGTTCTCTTTCTAAATAGTAGTGTAAATAGTACAATAACTATTATAAATAGGAATATTTGCTGATCATTTATGGGTATAGAATTGGTTGTTCTGGATTGGGATGGAACAGTAACAAAAGTAGATGAAGAAGCTGGTCCTGCGGTTGATGGTTGGAGAGAAGATGTTGGTGTTGAATTGAAACTTTCTACCTTTGAAATTGAAAGAAGATGGTCAGCAGCACAAGCTACAATAGAAGCGCATCCAGGCAAATATGGATGGTACTTTGGTAAAGAGAAGCGAATCGTTGCTCCTGCTTATGCTGATCCCCTTATCATGGCTAGAACGATCACGGAATTATTATTTGATGAAGCAGGAGTTCTTATGAATAGAGAAGAAAGAGAAGAGATTTTACAGAACAGATTCTTTTTGGGAAATTATCCTAAAATGCTTACTGTTTTTAAGGAAGATGCTGATACCTTTTTGACAGAACTTCGTGCAAGATATGATGTTGTTATTGTAACAAATTCTGGAACGGAGGGAGTCGCAAAGAAGGTTGCACAATTGCCAACAGATCATTCGGCTCTTCGAATTCATGGAGATGCTAAAAAATACGTTCTGGATTTAGAATGGAAAGATGTTCCTGAAAGTGTTGAAAGAGCAGGTTATGGAAGACCATTGTTTTTACAAAGGAAGCAGTATAATGATGTTCTTTTACGATTGATGGGTGAAAGAGGTTTGAATCCAAGACAAGTTGCCGTTGTAGGAGATATTTATGAACTGGATTTATTGGTGCCGGAACATTTAGGTATGAATATTGTCTTAACACCTCGTGCAAGCACGCCTCAATTTGAGGTTAATGCGGTGAGAACATCTTCTTTTGGGTACGTTACACAAACATTGAGAGAAGCACTTCCGCATCTAGAATCTTGCCGATGAGAAGCGGGATTTCTTGGAGGTATACTCTAGTTTATCAGCTGATTTTTCTAAGGCTATATTTAATAAATGATTCTCTATTTACTGTTATAACCCATTCATCGTCCCCATGATACAATCAAAAAAATCGTTAGAGCTGGAGTTAAGCAAGCTAAAGGTCTTTGAAAAGCCATCTCTTCAGCTGGAACAATATGCCACCCCTAGTCATATCGCTGCAGATTGGATCTGGATCATGGCCATGAGGGGAGAAGTTATGGGAAGAACCATCCTTGATGCAGCTGCCGGTCCGGGAATTTTAGGCCTGGGATTATTGTTGATGGGTGCTAAAAAAGTGTATTTTGTTGACAAAGATCCAGTAATTTTACAGGTTTGTAGTGATAATTACCATCAAATTAAAGAGGAATATGAAGTTGGAGAAGCAGAGTTTATTACGTCAGACATCAGCTTGTTCGATGAGCATGTTGATCTTGTCGTGCAGAATCCGCCATTTGGCACGAAAGATGAGCATATCGACAAACTCTTTTTAGAAAAAGCATTTGTTGCTGCACCATTAGTGTATAGTATGCATAAATTCTCTACAAAACAATTTGTGGAAGCGATCAGTAAGGATTATGGATTTATGATTACGGGAGTCTGGCGTTATGAATTTCCGATCAAAGCGCAGTTTTCTTTTCATAAGAAGCTGGTAAGGAATATTGATGTGGGATTGTGGAGAATGGAAAAGAAGGTACGTATTTAGTTTGGTTGAAAATAGTGGCAAGGTCAAGAGGTAAAATCCATAAAGAGCTTCGTAAGATCATAAAAATCTAGAGATTTTTAGGATGCAGAAATCAGAGAGATTTCTTGCATAAGTCTAGTTGCGAGGCTTTACGCTTAAACAGATAGTTATCATATGGTTCTTAATGAAAGCCTCACTGGATTTTACGACCTGCCACTATTTTCTTTTATCGAACTAAATACGTACAAAAGAAAAAATAATTTAGATTGATCTGCCGATCCATAAGACAACAAGTATCCCTAACGTATTCAACAGGTAAGATATCACGGAGAAATACTTTGTGGAAATTGTTCTAGAAGCAGCCAATAAAGAAACGCCGATCTCATCAGGCAAAGGAGAAGCGATAATAAATCCGGCAAAGACCGTCAGAAGATATTTTTTAAATACGGTTGGAAGATGATTATTCCAGCGTTGCATTGCCTGTATCGCTTTCTCTTGAGATAATTTTTTTATTTCGTCTGCGGAAGTATATCGTATATATCTAAAGATGATTAAGTCTCCTAACAATGCACCAAAGCCGGCTAGAGAAGCGGCTAAAAAAATATGTTGTTCTTTTCCCAGAATCAATAACAAAGCTGTTGCTGGAGCAGCAGTAAAGCCATAAGCAAAGAATATTCCTGCCAGGAAAGTTCCTAAATATCCTAACGCTGATAGCAGATCATGAACAACAGATACATTACTGCCAATCAATAGAACGTAAGCAACGATGAAGGTGAAGAGTAGGAACAGTAGTTTAGGATATTTTATTCTACGATGCTTTCTCTTTGTCATAATTTTCATTGCAGCCATAGCATCTAACCCCATACCTTCTTCTTGAACTGCACTCTTCCTGAACCGGCTTCATACGCTTTATAGTGAGTGGGATTTTTCTTATAAAACTGTTGATGAAAGCTTTCTGCTTTCCAAAACTTCTTTAAGGGTATAATCTCCGTGACGATAGGTTTATCAAATTTTTTTGATTTCTCTAGCTTCCTCTTTGAAGCTTCAGCGATCTTTTTCTCCTCATCATTCTGGTAGAAAATAGCCGTATTATATGATTTGCCACGATCAGCAAACTGGCCCCCATTATCTGTCGGATCGATCTGTTTCCAGAAATGCTCGACTAAATGGGAATAGCTAACTATCACTGCGTCATACTGCACTTCAATCGCTTCACGGTGTTCTGTCTTACCATAGGTAACATCTTCATAGCTTGGATTAAGCTCATCACCACCACAATATCCTGGCAGAACATTCTTGACACCTTCCAAATTTGCAAACGCCGGCTCCATGCACCAAAAACAGCCACCAGCAAAATAGGCTTTATTTAGTTTATGTTCTTTGTCTACTTTATGTTTTTTATCCATGGCTACCATGTATTCGTTTACAAAGGATATCAAGAAAGTTTAAAAAGCTTCGGGCAGCTCAGCAGGGCATGAAAAAAAATCAGTATCATTCTTACCAGCATGGCGAGTTGCCGAAAGGATGCCAATATTGTGTCAAAGGTGAAAAATTAGTCTTGTTTGTTACTGGAATCTGTCCTAGAAAATGCCATTTCTGTCCAGTATCTGATGAAAAATATCAAAAGGACGTTCAATTTGCCAATGAGAGAAAAATGTTAGAAGCAACGTCTGTTGAAGAGCTGATGAAAGAAGCGGAAATGATGCAGGCGAAAGGTGCTGGTATTACCGGTGGTGATCCTTTAGCCAGATTAGATAGGACCTGTTCTTATATCCAGAGATTAAAAGAAAAATTTGGGAAAAGTTTTCATATTCATCTCTATACGTCACTTAATCTTATCACCATGGATACTTTACAAAAATTATATGATTCTGGCTTAGATGAAATACGCTTCCACCTCGATCTTGATGATAAGAAGTTTTGGGATAGATTATCTCTTACCAAAAAAATGAGCTGGGATGTAGGGGTTGAAGTGCCTTTAGTTGTGGGAAAGGAAAAGGAATTGAAAGAGATGATCGATTTTATCTCTGGAAAGGATGACCATATCCTAAAAGCAGATTTTCTGAACCTGAATGAATTAGAGCTGGCAGATAATGAGCATTATACTCAAGAAGGAAAAGCGAAGAATGAGACTAGTTATGCTATCGAAGGGAGTGAAGGATTAGGCTTAAGGCTTTTGGATTATGTGGAGAAGAATGCATACAAGCTCAATGCACATCTCTGCACAGCAAAGCTCAAGGATGGCGTCCAATTGGCGGAAAGGATAAAGCGTGAATCAGTGATGATGAGAAGAAAATTTGATCAGGTAGATGAAGAAGGAATGCTTATCCGTGGGGCATTATATCTCCCAGAGCTGATGCCTGGCTTCAATTATCGGGAGAAATTAAAGCTGCTTCCAGCAACAGAGAAAGAGGAAATCCTAAAAAAGCTGCAAGTATTCTATGAAAGGATCAAAAAGAAGTTCAAGCTAGGTGATGATGAGATCAGCCTTGATTCTGAAAAATGCCGGATTCTCCTTTCCAGAAGATTATGCAAGAAAAAAGCAGGGTACTTTTCAGAGATGGGATTAAAGCCGGCTGCGGTCATCGAATATCCTACTGCTGACCAGTTAGAGATTGAAGTGGAGTTCTGGGAGTAAATTCTTGATGGATCCACAATCCTGCTTTTTTACAATAATGAAAGGAAGCTTTAAAAATAGGCTTAGAATTTATCGATAAAAGTGCTCAAGAAAGAGCATCGAAGGAGTGAGAAGTAAAATGGAAGGAAAAGTAAAATTTTTTAACAGAGTGAAAGGCTTCGGTTTCATCACCGGAGACAACGGTAAGGACTACTTTGTCCACTATTCTGGAATTACGCCAGGAACTTTTATCCGTGAAGGAGACGTAGTCTCATTTGACGGCTCTGAAGGGGATAGAGGATTGAAGGCTGAAAATGTCACGTTACTGAAGAAGGCCAGTGAATTGGCAGGCAGTGGATCATCTCCAGCTGCTCCTCAAGAAGCTGACAACGAAGAAGCTGACGAAGAGTCTGAAGATTCTGACGAAGATCAGGAAGAATAAGATCATTCTTTCTTTTTATTATTTTTCTTTATTCTCTTTACTATTCTCTTTATTTATAGTATCTTAAGAGTTTCTAGGGATACTCTCTGATAATGGTATTTTGATGCTGTCCCCTACATTACAACACCTTGCTTTTTCTCGAGAATCTTTATCTCCCAATTCGATAACATACATTGCTTTTGTATCAGAATTCCAGAAGGAGAAGGGCTGGAAAGCCCGCTTTATTTCTATAACCTCTCGTTGTTCATTCAACAGCAGTACATCAATGGGGTAAAAGACCATCAGCATATGCAGGGAGATCTTTCTTTCAGAAGGAAAGATCATGACGAGATTCTGCCTCTTTCTAAACATCAAACCCAGCATCTGGGTGAGGTGAGTCCTGCATATTTTTTCTTTAGTAGAGAATACTATTTTCTTATTATTGTTGATGAGCATTGTGGCGAGGTATCATTTTAATAATGATAAGCCATAAATAACATTTAAAATTAATAAATGTGCCTATTTCTTCTACGTATTTAGTTTCATAAAGAAAATAGTGGCAGGTCGGAAAATTCAGCGAGACTTTACGTAGGAAAGGAATGAAAAACACTATATTTAAGCTCAAAGTCTCGCAGCTAATCTTGTGCAAGAAATCTCTATGATTTCTGCATCCTAAAAATCTGTTGATTTTTATGATCTTACGAACCTCTTAATGAATTTTCCATCTTGACCAAGCCACTATTTTAATAGAACTAAATACGTACTATATCTTACTCTAGCAATATCCCAACTTTACCCGGCCAAGCCTGTTTCGCTTTCGCTTCAGTAGAATCTTCTGCTGAAACTATCTTGATTTCGCAGCCAGCTTCTTTTGCTAGAAACTCCTTAGCTTCCTTCATCACGTTCAATTCATCTTCCGCTGATGTAACATGGCTCGGCAGCTTTGAGACATCCTTTACTATAGCCTGAACAATCTTGGTAACTTCTTTACCCTTCAGCTTCATCTGCTCTGCTTCCAAGACTTTTCTCATGATCTCTCCGATATCTCTGGTTATTTTTATTTCTGAGGACAATATCTTGAAGAGTTCATACAACCAGCTCTCTGCAATAAAAAGAGTGCAGGCCTTTACTTTCTCCACCTTGGCCAGCTTTACGACTTGCCTGATGCCTTCAAGAGTAGACTTGACCAATTCTTCCCCAGCTTCAGCTGAATGATCTATCTTTTCCTGCACCACCTGCGGCCAGGCTTGAGTAGAAGCTAGTTCTCCATTACTTAGTTTTCCATCACTATTAAGCTCTTCACTCAGATGAGGAGTGATGGGATTCATGATTCTAGACCAGATACTGATATATTCCTCAATAACCTGCCGGTTGCTTCCTCCCCTCCTAGAATACCAGCGAAAGTTATCATAGAAGGTAAAATAAGCGATAGAAGCAAGCTCGCGCAGATCATATTTTTCCATAACAGTATGGATTTTCTTCAGCTGCTGATGCGCCATGGAAATCAGCCAGCGGTCAATGACGGCTTCTTCTTTGTTAGCAATTTTCCTAAGATCTTGACATACTACAAAGATCCTTTCCAGAGCTTGCTTGTAGTTTAAGACAACATCTTCATCCCATTGCACATCAACATGAGGACTGGCGATATGGGCATAGTACAACCTCATGGCGTCAACACCATACTTGGCTATCGCTTCAGGAATAGGCTCAGCGCCACCTTTACTTTTAGAGATCTTGCTTCCTTTACCGATGACCCACCAGTTGACAAAAATTCCTCGTGGCCACTTCTCTTCTGGAAGAATAGCTATGTGATTCATCAAAAAGACAGGGAAATGCACCGTCTGATGCTCTTTTCCACCGAGATTCATATCTAATGGATAGAAGTAATCAAATTCTTCCTTGATCGGTTTCCATTCTTTCTTCCCTTCACCTTTTCCCAGAAAGACATAGTCAAAAAATTCTTCCGTAAGGTCCTGGCTGGAGATGGTACTATTGTTAACATATTTTGAAACGATATAGTATGCCGGATAAAGCGTAGAATCGCTGATCGGCTCAACAGTCCAGGTTTCATCAAAAGGGAACTTGCTTCCCAACCAGGTTCCTAATCTGGCACAAGCCCTATCCTGGAACCAATCTAAGACAGAGGGCAGATTATGATGATATTCTGTAGGAAATATCCTCATCTCTCTAGCCTGCTCTTTGCTGCGTTCGGTAAGCTCTTGGTCAGAATATTTGATAAACCATTGGTCATCAACTCTCTTGATAACAACTTGCGAACCACAACGGCAGACAACTTCCTCACTAAGGTCATGAAAGAGGTCTGCTTGACCTTTTTCAATAAGTTCTGCTTTCACTAATTCCTTTGCTTCTTCTACATTCTTGCCGCTATATTTCCCGCTGATCTCTAGCATAATGCCAGTATGATGCTCTGCGCGATAAATTTCACGTTTCGCTTCTTCTAACTTTTCAACCTCTGTCTGGCTGGTGATGTTCATCTTCTTGCAGATCTCTTCTGCGGGATGAACACCCCAATCTTTTGTTTTTATTAAGGGGATAGGGTAAATGGCTTGCACCTCTTTCTGGTTAAGCCTATATCTTTTGCATTCAGCACTATTTTTTTTGATATCTTCCAAGGCAATCCAATCATAAGGAGCGTGGCTAGGTACGCAAGTGACGATGCCAGAACCTATCTTTGGATCGACGAAAGATGCAGGCAGGATCATAATCTCTCGCTCAGCTCCTGGAGCGAGAGCCAATTGGCCGATCATCGCCTTGATATCAACATCACCTTTTAAGATAACATCATCTTTTTGATACTTTATCTTCTCTGCAGCTTCCTTGCTGAGTACCCATATTTCACCATCCACCTCTATCCGAACATATTCAGCATAAGGATTTATCCAGAGATTTGTCTGGCCATAGACCGTTTCAGGTCGTAGCGTAGCAGCAACGAGGTATTCTTTTCCAAGCTTAAATTTCAATAAGGTATACTCATTCTTTTCCGCATTTCCACCCTTGGAGATGTCTGTTTCCGATGGATCGACAGCTACCGGACCGTCTTTGATGCAAGCAGTAGCAAAGTAGGGTTTCTGTACTAAAAGATCTTTCTGCTTCAGTTTCCTGAACTGCCACTGGATGAATTTTTCATAATCCGGAAATGTCGTGCAGGTAAATCTCTCCCAGTCTGCTAAGAAGCCAAATTTTTTCCAATATTGGTTCACGTAAACATCATTAAAATACTCAATAACCTTGCTTGGCTCTATCAATTGCTTGATCTTTTCTGATGGGCAGCCATTTCTCTGCAGATATTCTAGCCACGTCTTATCCTTATTCTTGACTTTATTGGCAAAAGCTATGGCCTGATTGCCTGAAGCGTGTGTGCCAACAGGAAACAATACTTCTTTGCCTTGCAGACGTTCAAAGCGGCAGATGGCATCAGTATAAGAAAAGCCGCGCATATGGCCAACGTGAAGAAAACCTGAAATACCGGGATAAGCAAAGATCATCATAAATTTCTCTTTTTCCTTCCTGACTGAAGCTCTGCCTATCTGAGCTGTTTCCCAGGCTTTCTGCCACTTCTCTTGGATGATATTCCAGTCTAATGCCATATATAAGATGGAAATAAGTTGATGGTTTTTAAAGATTGCGTGGGTGGGTACGTATTTACTTCCATACCAAAAATAGTGGCAGGTCGTAAAATCCAGCGTGGCTGTATGTCGAACAGTAGTACATCTCTTTGTTTTGAGCAGAAAGCCACGCAACAAATCTTCTCTTACGAGGCTCTAAATGGATTTTACCTCTTGACCAAGCCACTATTTTAATAGAACTAAATATGTACGTGGGTGGTCGCTCTATTTCTTTATAACTTCTACATTTCAGCCTGTTCTTAATGCCTCAAAAACAGCATAGGCTCTAGCTAAAGGGGTGTATTGTGGATTGTCATAATCTATGCCAAAGAAGCTGCAAGCCCTTCTGCTGTAACAAATGTCTGTTAAGCACTTCATTACTGCTCCTTGCTGTTGCTGGTTAAGTGCAGGTATCTGCCGCTCAACGTATGCTTCCAGCAGTTCCGGTTCCTTACCTCCAACGGCAGCATACAGCGGCTCTACATCAACGATATCAGAGGACATACCTAACCTTACCAACAGCTTTTTTAAAAAGCTTTGTGAAAAATATAGAGAATATGCCAAATGGGTGATTCCAAGATAATAATAATAATAATAATAATAATAATAATAAATATTTCTAAAACTATTTTAGGTCTTCAATTTTTACCTGCTTCCATATTGCTGAAGAGCGGTAACTACCTGATCTCCAACAGCGACAGGCGTGTCATGCTCTAAATCAATACCCTGGCGCATTTGAGCTTGATCATATCTGAAAAGCTTAGCCGTGGATGGTCTTGTTGGATCTTCAAAAGTAAGAATTTCCATTCCATTGTTTACTGTCCACCGATACATAAATGGCCTTGGCCCTATAATTAAATGATCCCTACTTGTTGGTTCTCTTTCACTATGAGCAAAATTTGCTCCATCACTTGCTAACACTTCTAGATTTATACTAGCTTGATTCATTTCAATTCACCTTATTTTTGGCAAAACCAGCTATTCTTAATAAATCTTATGAGTAATAACAACCCACAGCAGTAACTGGATATATGACGGGAGCATTTCGGCTTTTTACCTATACGGATTTGGCTTAAAAAAAGGACGGTCCATAGGTATAATTCTTCTCTGCAGCAGCGGCAAATATTCTGTCAATTCTAGCCCCCGTGACAAAAATTCCTGATACCGTTCACGATAGCTCCGCCGTTCGCTGATGAGTTCATCAAGTTCATTATGCTGCCGTTGGCGAAAACGGACAT
>DATDXI010000032.1:0-9635 GCA_035289385.1 Candidatus Nanoarchaeia archaeon
AGATCACCGAGCGTTGGCCTGCCGTCGCCAAGGTCGCTAGCATCATCGCTTAACTATGGCCATACCACACTTTACCACAAGCTGGAAGAGGAGCACGCAAGTGCGGAAGCAGAGAAAGTACCGCTATAATGCTCCACTTCATATCAAGCAGAAGATGCTGTCCGCTCATCTTTCCAAGGAACTCAGGACAAAGTATGGGACACGAAATATTCCTGTAAGAAAAGGGGATACCGTAAAAGTTTCCCGCGGCCAGTTCAAGAAGAAACAGGGCAAGGTTGAGCGGGTAATCTTGAAACAGGAGCGCGTTTTTGTTGCTGGTATAGAAACGATCAAAAGGGATGGGAGCAAAGTGTTGTTTCCATTGAATGCATCCAATCTGATCATTATTGAGGTAGAGATGAGCGACAAGAGAAGAAAAGAAAAGTTGGAGAAAGGAAAGAACTTGCCTTCCCAAAGCAAAGGGATAAAACAGCAAAATGCTGGACATCAGCAACCTAAGGCTGTACCTCCAGTTGTACCAGCAAAATCAATATCTGCATCTTCGATGAAGGAAGAGAAGAGGGTCAAAAAATGAAGAATCACTTGAAACGGATCCCTGCACCAAAATCATGGGTTATCGATA
Organism: Candidatus Nanoarchaeia archaeon; assembly: GCA_035289385.1. Taxonomy (GTDB): domain Archaea; phylum Nanobdellota; class Nanobdellia; order Woesearchaeales; family GW2011-AR9; genus JACOZM01. The sequence goes on from DATDXI010000032.1 coordinate 623, forward strand.
GAAAAGAAAGGACCTTTACCGTAAGGCCAAAGCCGTCAGGGCACGTGATAGGGAATGGCCTTCCCTTAGGGATGATTGTTCGAGATGAGCTATCATTGACATCTACTATGCGTGAAGTAAAGAAAAGCTTGACGTCTTCGCCGGTACTTGTTGATGGTTTTCCCAGAAAAGATTATCGTTTTCATGTGGGGCTGTTTGATATTATTACCATTCCAAAAGTAAACAAGTCCTATACCATCACTTTTGATGCGAAAGGAAGGATCATTGTTGAAGAAATCAGCAAATCTGATAGTACACAGAAAGTGTGCAAAGTTATTGGGAAGACTGTTTTGCCGAAAGGAAAGATGCAATACCACCTGCATGACGGGAAAAATATTGTCAGTGAACAGAAGATTGCTATTGGGGATAGTGTCATCTTAAGTCTTCCCAGCTTGGAGATCAAAGAAGTCTTACAGCTGAAATCGGGAGTTCCTGTTTATCTTATTCAAGGGAAATACCGTGGCAGCAGTGGAGTACTGAAAGAGCTTCGTCAGAAGCAGGCAGTTTACTCTGCTGATGGAAAAGATTTGGAAACTGCACGCGATTACCTCTTTGTTGTGCCTGCTACAATGATGGCAAAAGTTCAAAAGAAAGAACACGCGAAAGAACATACGAAAGAACTAGAGCATGCGAAAGAGCAGAATAAGGAGCAAAAGCAGCAGAAAAGCGGTAAAAAGCACACCTCTGACAATGGTTCAGAAAAAAGTTCAGAAAATACTAGTGAATGATCATGGCTACTACAAAACAGAATCCCAAGAAGAATCCAGAACTAAATAAAATGCTGAGGATTAAAGTTGCGAAAGTCACATTGAACATCGGTGCTGGGAAAAATGAGGATATCTTGAAGAAAGGGCTTGTCTTACTGAAGAAGCTCTCGCCTCAGACTCCCGTAAAGACGATGGCGAAGAAGAGGATCCCTGCCTGGGGTCTTCGTCCAGGATTGGCTATCGGCGCTAAAGTTACGGTCAGAAAAGGAGCCGTTGCTTTATTAAAAAGGCTGCTCGTGGCCAAAGAGAATGAGCTCTCTGCAAAGAACTTTGACAATGCGGGAAATTTTTCCTTTGGCATTCCAGAATATATCGATATTGAAGGGTTGGAGTATGATCCGGACCTTAAGATTTTAGGGTTAGAGGTTGCCGTTACCTTAGAGCGCCCTGGATATCGGGTAAAGATGAGGAAAGTGAAGCCTCACGCCCTCGGCGGAAGACATGTTATCAGCAAGGAAGAAGCTATCGCTTTTGCTCAGAAAGAATTAGGGGTTGATGTGAAATGACAACAAGTGATCATCGAAAAGTGTTCAAGCAGCTCAACGCGAAGCCCATCAAGAAAGCGAAGTTCATCAAATTTAATCAGCCTAAATCCCGGTCTTGCGGCATTGCCTTGCGAAAATGCAGGAACTGCGGCAGAAACAGGGGGCATATCAATAAATACGGCTTGCATCTATGCAGGCAGTGTTTCCGTGAAATGGCTTTAAGTTTAGGGTTCAAGAAATTTAGTTAGGTGAAAAAAAATGTTTAACGACCCATTAGCAGCGGCATTGTCAAAAATACTGAATGCGGAACGAATCGGCAGGCGTGAAGTAGTGATCAAGCCAGCTTCAAAAATAATCAAGAAAGTATTGATAATTATGAATGAGCGGCAGTTTGTAGGATCATTTGAAGAGATAGCTGATGGAAAAGGAGGCTACCTGCAAGTGAATCTGCTCGGCAACATCAACAAGTGCGGAGTGATCAAGCCTAGATTTTCCACGAAACATAATGCTTTTGAAAAATGGGAAAAGAGATACTTGCCCGCTAAAGATTTCGGGGTTATCCTTGTTTCTACACCGAAAGGCATCATCGTCCATTCGGAAGCGAAAGAAAAACATCTAGGAGGGAAGCTGTTAGCATACTGTTACTAAGATGAAAGACGACCTCCACAAGGAAATTGAACTTCCCTCAACAGTGCAAGCCAGATTCGTCGGCAAAATCTTGCACGTTAAAGGGCCAAAGGGAGAAGTAGTTCGGGCTTTCATCCATCCCAAAGTGACTCTCACCGTTGAAGGAAACAAGATAGTTGTGATCTCACTAAAAGCGACGAAGAGGGAAAAGAGCAACTTAAGCACCTTTGTTGCCCACATCAAGAATATCATCAAGGGAGTGCAGGAGCATCATGTATATAAGATGAAGATATGTTCTGGCCATTTTCCGATGACCGTTTCCGTCTCCGGACAGGAATTCATCGTCAAGAACTTTTTAGGAGAAAGTGTCGCCAGAAAAGTAACCTTGCCTGCCGGTGTTCAAGTGAAGGTAAGCGGCACGGAAATCCTTATTGAGTCTGCTGATAAAGAATTGGCAGGAATGACAGCCAGTAAGATAGAATTATTATGTAAGATTAGAAACAGGGATGTCCGGATTTTCCAGGACGGCTGTTACATGGTCCATAAAGCAGGGAAAGAGATAGCTTAGGTATTACAATGAAAGATAAAGATCGATTGATGAAACTGAGAAAGGCGGCAAAGAAGAGACAGCCTACGTTTGTCGTGAAAGAATCCCATAACAAGCGGAAGATAACTGCACGCTGGAGATATGCTGGCGGAAGGCATTCAGGAGTTCGGCAAGAGCATCGGGGCAAGCAACGCTTAGTTCGCATTGGTTATGGCTCTCCTCGTGAAGTTAGGGGATTACATCACACTGGCCTGAAGCAAGTCTTGGTGAAAAATGTGCAGGATTTACTTGCATTACATCCTCAGGAAGAAGGAGCCATCATCAGCTCTACTATTGGTGGCAAAAAAAGATCGGCAGTCTTAGAGTTGGCTATCCAGAAAAAAATTACTATCCTTAACATCAAGAATCTTCCGCAAACAGTAGCTGACTTGAAGAGCACGTTTTCTGCGCGGCAAAAGCTGAAACAGGAGAAGGCTCACCAGAAAGACAAGAAACAGCAGGACAAAGAGAAGAAAGCTGCGGAGAAGAAGAAAAAGGAAGCTGAAGAGAAGGCGGAGAAAGCTACAGGGAAAGATCAGTCGCTGGAAGGCAGCATCGATTCCGCAGAGTCTGCTGCGCAGAAAGCAGAGCAGAAAGATCAGGAAAAAAAAGAAATTGAAAAGGAGCTTAACAAGCGCCAGTAACGATAGAATATAATACTTTAAATAAAAAATAAATAAAAAATAGACAAAAACAACAAACCAAATAAACAAAATAAACAAAATAATAAGGTCATACTACCCATGAAACAGAAAAAAAAGTTAGCAGCAAAGATCTTGAAGACGTCATATCAGAAGATCAAGTTTCGAGGAGATGCTCTGGATGAAATCAGGAAAGCTATCACTCGCTCCGACATGCGCGGCTTGATTGCGGTCAAGAAAATAACTGAAAGTGGGGATAATCATCAATCTCGTGGCAGAGCCAGAAAAATTGCAGCCCAGAAGAGAAAAGGCCGACAAAAAGGGAGAGGAAGCCAGAAAGGCCGGAAGAATGCTGAAGTCACGAAGAAAGACCGCTGGATGTCCAAGATCCGGGTGCAGAGGGAATTCCTGAAGGAATTGCGGGAGAAGCAATTATTATCTACACAAAATTATCGGCTCCTTTATTTAAAGTCAAAAGGGGGCTATTTCAGGAATAAGCGGCACATTAAGCTGTATATCACCGAGCAGCATCTTGTAGACAGCAAGCAGTTGGTAGAAAACAAATAATGATGAATAGAAAATGACAAATAGAAAACCAAAAACAGTACTGTACCGAAGAAGAAGAGAGCAAAAGACAGATTATAATAAGCGCCTTAGCTTGCTCAAATCTCGGAAGAGTAGGTTAGTCGTCCGTCTGACAAATCAACGAGTGATCGCTCAGGTCGTGAAATTTACAACTGCTGGTGATGTAGTGGTAACGGCAGTAGATTCCTTCCATCTCAAAGAATTAGGCTGGAGTGGCTCTTGTAAAAACATTCCTGCCTGTTACTTAACTGGTTTAGCTATCGGGAAGAAAGCCTTGAGTAAAGGGGAAAAAGAAGCGATCCTCGATACGGCACAAACGTATCCTTTCAAAGGGGGCAGAATTTTAGCTTTCCTCAAAGGGGCAGTTGATTCCGGATTGGCTATTGCTTATGGCAGTGAAGAGATCTTTCCTTCTGCTTCCAGAATATCAGGAGAACATTTAAAAAGGAAAGGTCAGGCAGATGGAGTACACGAGTTTGCTGACGTGAAGAAGAAAATCATGAAAGGTAACTGAAGATGAGTGAGAATACATCAGAAAAAAAAAAGGACAATGAAGGTCAGGGAGAACAGCAGGCTGCTCCTGAGAAATCGGAGAGATCAGAGAGATCAGAGATGGTTCATGCTCCCGAGACCCAGTGGAAGCCAAAGACAGCTTTAGGCATGAAGGTAAAGGAAGGAGTGATTACGGATATTGATGACATCTTCAGCCAAGGGTTAATTATCCAAGAAGCAGAGATTGTCAATCGTTTAGTTCCTGACTTAGAGGAAGATTTGTTATTGATCGGTCAGGCGAAAGGAAAGTTTGGTGGCGGCCAGCGAAGAATTTTCCGTCAGACCCAGAAGAAGACGTGTGAAGGAAACAGCATTCATTTTTCAACATATTGCATCATCGGAAATAAAAATGGTTATGTCGGCGGTTCCAGCGGGAAAAGTAAAGAGACTGTTCCTGCCAGGGATAAGTCAAAAAGGAAAGCCAGATTGGAGCTGATCCGAGTAAGGAGAGGCTGTGGCAGTTGGCAATGCAATTGTAAGGGTAATCATTCTATCCCTTTTACCGTTGCAGGCCGTTGTGGCTCGTCAAGGATTGAATTGATTCCTGCTCCAAAAGGAAAGGGGTTATGTGTCGAGAAAGAATGTGCGAAGATCTTAGCCTTAGCTGGGATCAAAGATGTCTGGAGCAAGACCTCTGGACAGACGAAGACAAAACTAAATATGATTTCCGCATTATTGGATGCATTACGAAACTTATCAAAGATGAAGATAAAACCGGAAGATATCGATCGCTTAGGTATCATTGATGGAAAATTGAAGGAAAACCATGTCACCACAATCACATAAGGAAGCCCAAAAAGGTGGGAAGGAAAAGAGTGCTGGAAAAAGTACAGGAAAGAGTAATGGAGAGAGTACGGGAAGAATTGCTATCGTCCTCATCCGAGGGAAGATTGGCTTGACTGTTCCATCGTTGGATACGCTTGCTATGTTAAACTTAAACAGGAAAAATCATTGTGCTGTTGTTGATGATACACCTCTTGTCCGGGGTATGCTGCAGAAAGTGAAGGATTATGTGACCTGGGGGGATCTTACGGAAGAGACCTTCCAGACATTGGTAGAGAAGCGTGGTAAGGCCTATCAAGCACGCTTGTCTGATCGAAAAGAGAAATATCAATATAACTATATGACTGTTCAGGGTAAGCATTACAAGAATTATTTTGCTTTAAATCCGCCAAGGAAAGGTTTTGGCCGAAAAGGAATCAAGGTTGCTTTCCGGGCTGGTGGCGCTTTAGGAGATAGGAAAGAAAAGATTAATGATTTACTCTTGAGGATGATTTAAGAGCTATGAGGATATGATTTATGGTTGTTCACAAAAGAAAAAAACGAGTGAAGTACCGTGGTTCTACAACTCACGGTGGCGGTCATAGGAAGAAAAGGCGTGGCGCTGGAAGCCGTGGTGGGAGAGGAAATGCCGGTACGGGAAAGCGTGCTGGCCAGAAAAAAGCAGGGATGAAAGACCGAGTTCTGGGAAGAGTCGGCTTCAATCCACGAAGAACTCCCGTCGTTCAGGGCAAGGCGGTTAACCTATTGTTCTTTACTCCTAAAAGATTGGATCATTTTGTTCAGCAAGGGAAGGTTGCAAAAGAAAGAGACATTTATATAGTTGATCTTCATAAGCTCAAGATAAGTAAAATCTTAAGTCTTGGCGAAATTGCCGTGAAGATGAAAGTTATTCGCGGAACAGTTTCAGCGAAGGCTGAAGAAAAAATAAAAAAAGCGGGTGGTGTTGTTGAAAGTTCATCAGCTCCTCCGCAAGAAGCTGTTGAAGAAAATGAGTCTGCTTGAACAAATAACTTCCTTCCTGCCAGAAGTTCGTGGCCCAAAGGAAAAAAAGCTGCCTTTTAAGGAAAAATTAAAGTGGACTCTCATTACTTTGATTCTTTTTTTCATCATGGGTTTTATTCCCCTGTTTGGCTTGGGAGAAAACTCTTTGCAAAGATTTGAATTTCTATCGATCATCTTAGGCGCATCATTTGGCTCCATTATCAGTTTAGGGATAGGTCCTTTGGTAACCGCTTCCATCGTCTTGCAATTGTTGGCAGGAACAGGAATATTGAATATGGACCTTACCAGCAGCGAAGGAAGGAAAAAATTTCAAGGTTTGCAGAAGATATCTGCCATTTTCTTCGTCATCTTCGAAGCATGCATTTATGTCTTGATGGGTGGTTTGTCTCCTAATCCTAGCTTGGCTGGCACTCCGTTATATTTCCAATTAGAAATGTTGCTCATCTTCCAGCTCTTTTTAGGTGGGATCATCATCATGTTTATGGATGAAGTCGTTTCCAAATGGGGTTTTGGCAGTGGGATAAGTTTATTTATTGCTGGAGGAGTTGCTCAGCAAATTTTTATCCGTGCGTTTAATTTTTTGCCCTCGCCTACGAATCCTGATATTGCTGCGGGAGCGATTCCTGCCTTATTCCAGTCGTTGTCGCTCGGTGATCTAACCACAGCAACATTGCAGCTGGCTGCTTTAGCATCCACGATCATCGTCTTTTTCATCTGTGTTTATGGGCAAGCCATGAAAGTGGAAATTCCATTATCGTTTGGCAGGATTAGGGGGTATGGCATGCGTTGGCCGTTGAATTTCTTTTATACTTCAAACATTCCTGTTATTTTAGTAGCAGCCTTGATGGCAAACATTCAGTTATTTGCTACCTTATTGGAAAGCTGGGGTTATCCTATATTAGGAACATTTTCTGGTGGCACTCCCATAAGTGGTTTAGTCTATTGGCTAAGTTCTCCAAATCTTCTTCAGAATATTATTACGGGTGGATTTAGTTTGACGATGATTGGCCAATCTGTTATTTATATCCTTGTTTTCGTGCTTGGTTCAGTAATGTTCAGCATCTTCTGGATGCAGACAGCAAATATGGATGCTGCTTCCCAAGCGCGGCAGATTATGGCTTCAGGACTTCAGATTCCTGGCTTTAGGAGGGATGAGCGGGTTTTAGAAAAAATATTATCTCGCTACATCTGGCCCTTGACCATCGTTGGAGGGGCTTCCATCGGCTTATTGGCCGCATTGGCGGACTTGACGGGAGCATTATCTCAGGGAACGGGAATTCTGTTAGCAGTGATGATCGTCCATAAGTTGTATGAAGAGATTGCCAAGCATCACATGATGGATATGCATCCTGCATTACGGAAGATGATGGAATGAGGTTGAGCGAACTTTGTGAGCGAATGCCTTATGACCGGCATGGTACATGAAAAAAGAAAACTATCTTTTTTCAGTACTGAAAATCAATATTTGTTGATTTTCATGTAAAGCTGTTAAGGTTTACATGCGACATGCATCCTGCATTGCGGAAGATGATGGAGTAGGGGATTGAGGTATTATTATAATACTTATTACCTAATATCTCACTTGATAATACTTCTCATTTGATAACACTTCTTACTTGATAATTATGAGAGAATTAAATAAATTATCACAAAAGAAAAACCATAAGAGGAAATATTACTCTGCAAGAAAAATAGTTCTGAGATAACAAGGCGCTTGTGCATTTAGTAATATTAATATACTCCCTCGCTTTTATGGTTAAAATAGGGGTGGGTTATGAGAGAATCACACAATCAGTTGAGGATACATCAGTTCTTAGTTATTTCTATGGTTGTTCTTATAGCATTAGCGACCAGCGGCTTTGCTATACCCTTGGAGCCTATATGTGGTAATGGATTTATTGATGAAGGAGAGATCTGTGAATTAGGTGATTCTCAGGAATGCAGTACTGGTGATGGTTATTCTGGAACGCAAACATGCTCCGCTACCTGTGCAGATTATGATCCCTGTGAACCGGAAGAATATTGCGGTGATGGGATGATCAATGGTCCGGAAATGTGTGATGGTGATAGCGTAGAATGCACGACAGATAATGGTTATTATGGAACGCAAGCTTGCTCCGATATGTGTTCAGAATATAATTCCTGCGAAACGGAAGAATATTGTGGTGATGGGATGATCAATGGTCCGGAAATGTGTGATGACGGTGATGATTTTAATGGTATGGAAGGATATTGTAATGAAGAATGTACTGAACAGACTATTGGCGAGCCCGTTACTATCCATAGTGTAGAGCTCGGCCCTGACCGCTTTGCCTGTTCTTTGCCGGAAGAAGACTCTACTTCTAATTCCGATGTCACCATTTCTGTTGATGCAACCGATAATGTTGCTGTGGCTTGGGTCAGAGCAGATATCGGCGAGGTGGTGCCCCCTTCAGAGACCCAGTCAACCACTGCAGAGGGCAGCAGTAATATTATAGACTTAGAATATAATGAAGAAACGGACAGGTGGGAGTATACCTTCACCGCTTCTGATACCAGCCAATACAACTTTGAAACAAAGACGATTACGATAACTGCTGATGATGATGCAGGAAATGGCTATCAAGTGGCTGAGGGCGGTTCCGATACTGCTTCCGTAGTTCTCTACAGCATGACCACTCCTCCTACACTAAGCGAGTGCCAACGTGCTGGTTCAGATACCACTAATCTCTGTGAGCAGCAGGATTTCAGCAACATCAATTTTATCTATGAGATTGAGCAGTTTGGCTCGCCGGACTGCAATAATGGCATGGAGATGCCTTGGGGCTGGGATTATGAATATATTGTCCGCTGGGATTTTGAGTCGGTAAACTTTGATGATGAAAATATTGCAGAGAAGCTGCTGGCCGTAGGAAGCGCTCTGGATGTTTTCATTACGCCGCCAGGAGAGTTTGGAGACAGTTATAT
>DATDXI010000033.1:0-28637 GCA_035289385.1 Candidatus Nanoarchaeia archaeon
CGACGAAAGTGCCTATCCCCAGCCTAAAGGCTGGGGCTTGACGGCACTTTCTTTGACAGTCGAATTTTTAGGACACCAGAAATCCAGCAATCCATTCATCTACGCCCTAAAGGGCGTAGCTTTCTGGATTTCTTTGTGTAATGATTATTGACCTTATAAGGCTATAGATTTTTGGTCTTATGAGACTAGGTCTTACTTCCCTTCTCATTCTAAAAAAGTAAATGTTAGAGTATACATCTCTTAATCCTCATCAGGGATAGCTTGGAACGCTAAAATATCTTCCGTACTTAACTTCTGCCGCTTCTTGATCTTTTCCTTGACTTCAGCAGTCCTTTCCTGCGCGAAACTTTGCTTGATCTTCTTCTCTTTATCTTCAAATACTCTAGAAAGCTTTTGGATATCTTGCTGAGCATCACCTAATTGCCTCTTGACAGCATGATATTCTTCTTTAAGACGGAGATGCTCCGTTTCCAAGGGCTTGATTTGATTCCGGATGGCTTTGAGATCTTCATACACCTTATTTACTTCCTGATGCTTCTGCTGGGAAGCGTCAGCCTTTTCCTGAAGAGAATGATGCGAGTGCTGCGCTTCTTTCCTTTTTTGGATGAAACCTGAAGCAGCTGTCTGGCGTTCCTTCCACTGCTGGTCCTGCGCTTCTATTTTCTTATATTCTGCTTTTAATTCCTTCACTTTCTTGGTCAGCTGCTTCTCCTTATCAAAGCTCATGACTTCTGTTTCAAGCTGCTCTTCCATCTTTCTGATCAGCATCTTAATCTTGCCCGGAGGCATCTGCTGACTATTAGCAGTATTGTAGTTCTTATTACGGCCATCATAATTCTTATTATGGCTATTATCATTCTTGCGATCAGAAGAAGGTGCTGGTAAAGGGTTATTGGTACCGAACTGCTTTAAGGCATCGGATTTCTCTCTAACTTCCTGGTTCAGCTTGTTCCGTTCCTCTTTTATAGCTTTCACTTCCTGCGTCAGGAGATCGCGCTCTTTCTTGAGAGAATTCATCTGATCAATCTTCGACCGGATCTGCTCGCGAAAAGCCTTCAGCTTCTGAAATGATGCTTCTTTCTGTACATAAAGGTCATGCAATGTAGAACGCAGCTGGGCTACTTCTCTCTTTTTCTGATGAAACCCTTCTTTCAATCCGTTGTCTGTATCATTCATAAAAGTCAATAAGATAAAAAGGAAAAAAATGATGAAGGAAAAACCTTCACTTGCGAAATTTACCCAAACAGAGCGCCTAATCCGGCGGCAGCTGATTCTTCAGCTTTCTTGGTGTCTGCTGCTGGCTTTTCTTCCTTTTTCTTATCCTCTCCACTTTTCCCTGAAGCATGATCTGCAGCAGCGGCAACTGGTGCAACGACGGCAGCTTTCTTGACCGCTTCATCAATATTCACTCCTTTAAGAGCAGCAACAAGAGCTTTTACTCTCGCTTCATCAGCATGCGTTCCTGCAGCCTTCAAGACAGCTTTGACAGCGTCTTCGGTAACTTCTTTGCCTGCTTTATGCAGCAACATCGCAGTATAAATGTATTCCATTTTATTTTCCTCCAACTTACAAGTTTGCTTCTTTTTTAACAGCAAGGGCCTGCTGTTCAGATCTTGCCAGGATCTCATCACGAGTTTCCTCCGTTAAGATCCCAGCTTCTACGCCAACAGCTTTCGCTTCCCTGAAAGCTTTTTGTACTAGTATTTCAGTAGTCTCTGAACATAAATAGCCTATCTCGATAGCCAAGTTCATGGCTTCCCGAGCAGACTGGGTAAAGTTATGAGCATATTCTTCTTCATCAACTCTAAGATCTTTAGCGCTGAAGATGACGCCTTGTTCCCAGACAGCAACCAGATCCAAGCCAATTTCCATAGGCTTGATGTCTAATCGCTTTAAGGTTTCAGCAAGCTTGCCGCTGATAGTAGCTCCTTCTTTAGCCACAATAACATCGGCGATGATAGCAAGTTTTCCGTTTTCTACTTTTGTCTTGATCCCAACGGCAGCTAGCTCGGAGATGATCGGACCAGGAGCAAAGCTTGTTGCACCTGCTTTCACTTCGATATCTTTCGGGGCAATCTGCCCGGCTTTAGCTGAAGCTTCGGATTTATTTTTTTGGATGATAGAATATAAGGCAAAGGGATTTCCCTTCGTAAACAATAGAGCAGGCATGCCTTTTAATTTTTCTTTCAGCTTCTCAATGCCCGGTTTCTTAGACTCCTGTAAGGCTCTCTCCAATAATCTTTTACGGCTGACGGCAAGAACTACTCCTTCCTGCATCAGCATTTTTCTCATCTTCTGGAATTGAGGAGCAGGAAGATTCTGAAGATTGACAATACCGACTACCGGATACTCTTGTACTGATACTGTCAGCTTTTGTACAAAATCTTTTTTCTTTTCGCTCACCATCTTATATTTTCACCGGCTTGCTCATCGTCAATTTTAAGGAAGCATTCTTGACATTTTGCTGCTCGTTAGGAACATGCTTCAATACTGCTTGATAGACTGCTAAAATATTTTCTATGATGATATCATCCGGCTGGTCTTCTTTGCCGACGATCAATTGGAAATTCGTAGCCTTCTTTGCTGCTAGCCTTACCGTAGAGACTAATTTCTTCTTCAGCGGCTCTAAGTTAGCAGTTGGAGGGACGACACATCCAAGCTTAGGGTTAGGCATCTTTCCTTTTGTTCCCAGAACTTTACCGAAGATGGTAGCAACTTGAGTCATGAGGTTCGCTTGAGCGATAAAATAATCATATTCTTCAGCCAGCTTTTTCACGAGTTTTTTATCTTTGTACTTATGGAAGTCAACTTCTTTGATGACTAGATCACAATTCTTGCTGGCATTTTCAGACAATTGCTGATCACAGAAACAGGCAACTTTTACTGGCCTTCCTTTTGGATGAGGCATCGTGACAAAGAAATCGAGAGGGTTCGTTTTAATATCTATATTCTTTAAGTTGATGACGAGATCATAAGATTGGGAGAATTTCTTCTTCGGCTGCTTCTTCAGTTCTGCTAATGCCTTTGTTACTTGATCTTTATCCATATAAACCTTACAGCTTTATCATGCCGGTAGTACGACATTCGCTTTTTTCCAAAAAGCTCAGTCCTACCAAGCGAAAACTGCCTCCCTATTTCCCTCCTACCTGATACCTAACTTCCGGTAGTATGTTGGTTTTCTTCTTAGGATAAGAGGTTATTTATAAAGATTTCTCTCTCCCGTGCGATTATGTCTATCATAGCCCATCTCTATTCTTCAATGGGAAATCATCATCAATAGTATCATACCACCAACAATGTTATGTAGTTGAATATCTTTCCCTTCCTAATGCGACCTGCCGGATATCTGGGAATTACGGCACTACTGATAGGTATGACACTTGGTCTACCCCAGTTGTATCGCCCAGAGATCGTGAAGCCTGAGTATCAGGCACCATCGCCTATTGTAAGAAAAATACCTGCCCGGCACATCCTTCCATCTTTGGAAGCCCCTTCTTCGTTAGAACATAGAATATCTGCCCCACAACAGATACAAAAACAGATGCGACGGCAACAGGAAGGAGTCACAGAAGATTTTGTAGGTGAAACCTTGGAAGCATTAGAAGAAACAGAACCGATATATGAAAATATTGATGAGGAAAGAGGGCAGATTTCCGTCCAGTATGGAGAGCTGGCATTCAAGGTAGAGCTTGATCAGGATACAGGACTAGCTCGTGATATTTATATGGTTATCACCTTTGGAGATAAGCCACCGCTGCATATATCTGCATGGAGTGTCTATGCCCACCGCAACTCCCTGCCACGGATCATTAAAGATATCCAACAGAGGATGCAGGCAGCGCAGGAGCCCGATCAACAGGCTGCATTTGCCGTGGATATGCTCACGTATCTGGATAATGAGAGAGGAGAAGGGATTCCATTTATGGATATTCATCCGCCTTAGCATCTTTTAGCGATGTCCATCTTGTCAAAGAAAATTTCCCAATGCAAGGTGTCATATCCTGGAACAAGTTGTTTTTTGATATTGTATGACAACGTTGGAATGAACATTTAGAGAATGCCTCTTTTCTAAAATCTCACCCAAATATCTTCTCTAAAAACCCTTTGCTGGGCTTTTCTTCCTTCAGCTGCTTGATGAGATCAATCTGCTTCTTCGTCAATGACTTCGGGATCTCCACATGCACCTTGACCATCTGGTCGCCAGAATAATGGCCGCGGACATTGGGCATGCCTTTATCTTTCATCCGAAGAATTGTCTCTGATTGGGTGCCAGCGGGAATCTTCAACTTCGCCTTTCCATCAATCGTCGGAACTTCTAAGTCATCGCCTAAGGCAGCCTGAGTGAAAGAAATGGGAACAGTAAGATGCAGGTCATCCCCCTGACGGACAAAATAGTCATGCTTCTTGATGTGAATAATGAGATAGAGATCGCCATTCAACCCAGAAGAAGTGCCGATCTCCCCTTCACCTGGTACACGTAACCGCATCCCTTCTTCCACGCCAGGAGGTATCGTTACTTCAATCTTCTTCCTTCTTCGTACAACACCTTCACCGCCACATTCAGAACAAGAATCCTGCGGCAATTCTCCTCGACCTTTACAATACGGGCAAGGTCCAGACTGCTGGAACATGCCAAAAGCAGTCCGTTGCACTCGTTTCATATATCCTGAGCCTTGACAATGATGGCATGACTCAAAAGAATGTGCACCTTTCCCATGGCAGCTGGAACATTCTTCTAATTTATTGAGAGGGATTTCCTTCTCTAAACCTTTAAATGCTTCTTCTAATGTTATTTCTATCTCATACGCTAAGTCTGAGCCCCGTCTTGCCCTGCTTCCTCTTCTGCCAGAATCTCCGCCAAATAATTGGTCGAAAACATCATCAAAGTTGCCTTGGCTGCGGAACAGGTCGGAAAAATCAAACCCTTCAAAACCACCTTGGCCGCCTTGCCCCCCTTGGAAAGAGGAGGAGCCATATTGGTCATATTGCTGGCGCTTCTTATCATCACTTAAGATGGAAGCAGCTTCATTGATTTCCTTAAACTTCTCTTCGTATTCCTTTTTCTTGTCCTCTGGAGCTCGATCAGGGTGATATTTTAAGGCAAGCTTCTTGTACGCTTTCTTGATCTCTTCCTTCGTAGAGCCTTTCTCTACCCCTAATAACTGATAATAATCCTTATTGGCCATGGTCTTTCTCCTTTTCCTTCAGCTCTTCCGGAGAAAATGGAAGCTTGGAGAACATCTCTTTTTCTCTGGCTTTTATAAGCTTTGCACTTTCGGTATAGTGCTTATGGAATCTGGGATATTTCTCCAAGAGATAGACAAACCGCTCATCCAGAGAAACAAGATCATCTTTCAACATCCTCCAATCGATGTAATGAACGATCAACTCTTCCGTCGTCTTTTCTCTCAACGGGTGGCTAGTATTCTTTAATGCCTGAGCAAATTCAGGAAACTCCCCTTTGAAGATCTCGTAAGCGATCTCACTTTCGTGCATGCCTGAATACTTTTTCCTTAATTCACGCCAAGTGGCAAGCTCTTCTGGACTTGCTTTATACTGATGAAAAGAATCAACTTTGGTGAGATCTAACGTAACCGCTTTAAACAAATCATGAAGCAATGCTAATCTGTCAACAATATCCAGATCAACCTTCATGCCTGCTTTCTGAAGCTGCTTGGCAAAAAATAGAGAATATTTCTGTACGGCCAAACAATGGGCTTTGATATTTTTAGGGACGTGGTACGTATCAAAATACTCTAAGCATTGTTGTTGAGTAGGGAGTTTCATCGTAGAAATTTCCTCATCTGCTCTTGCAATTTTACTTTTAACAGTTCACAATAATGTGTCCAGGAAAGCTTGAATTGCGAAGGCGATGCCTGCGAAATTGGAAATAATAAGAAAAACTTTTTCAACAGCAGGTTAAAGCAGTCGGCGACGTACTGATTATTTCCAATCAAGCAATTATAGTCTTGATTTTGCGGAGGTTTCTTATTCATCTTATCTTCCTTACTACTCCTTTATTCCAGTTTACCATTTTAAAAATTATTTGAAATAAATCAAAAAAAAAGAAAAGAATCCTACTTCTTCTCTTTCTTCTCCTTGAACTCGGCATCGACGATATTCTCGTCTTCTGCAGATTCTTTTCCAGGAGATGATGCTTGCTGCGCCTTCGCAGCATCAGCATACATCTTCGCCCCGATCTCTTGGGTTGCCTTGTTCAGGTCATCGATAGCCTTGTTGATCTCTTCAGGATTTCCTTCCTTTCGCTTCTCTTCAACAAGAGCAAGCTTCTCTTCGATCTTCTTCTTCGTGGAAGCATCGACCTTATCTTTAAACTCGTCAAGCATCTTTCTCGTCTGATAGACGACAGCTTCCGCTTGATTTTCCGCTTCGATCTTGGCTTTCTTTTTCTCGTCGTCAGCAGCATTTTGTTCTGCATCTTTACGCATTCGTTCGATCTCTTCCTTGCTTAACGTGCCTGCCCCAGTGATCTGGATCTTCTGCTCCTTTCCCGTACCCAAGTCTTTTGCCCCAACATGGACTATGCCGTTAGCATCGATGTCAAATGTGACTTCGATCTGAGGAACTCCTCGTGGCGCTGGCGGAATGCCCATCAGATCAAACTGGCCCAGCAGCTTGTTATCAGCAAACATGCTTCGCTCTCCCTGAGCAACTCTGATCGTCACTGCCGGCTGGCTATCTGCTGCCGTGCTGAAGATCTGTGATTTCTTCGTCGGAACAGTGGTATTCCTTTCGATCAGCTTGGTGAATACTCCCCCTAACGTCTCGATTCCCAGAGATAATGGAGTGACGTCCAA
Organism: Candidatus Nanoarchaeia archaeon; assembly: GCA_035289385.1. Classification (GTDB taxonomy): domain Archaea; phylum Nanobdellota; class Nanobdellia; order Woesearchaeales; family GW2011-AR9; genus JACOZM01. The sequence goes on from DATDXI010000033.1 coordinate 6,819, forward strand.
TAACAAAATATCTTTGACATCTCCAGATAATACACCTGCCTGGATGCAAGCTCCTAAAGCAACCGCTTCATCAGGATTGACGGACTTATCTCCTTCCTTGCCAACAATCCTCTTCACTAAGTCCTGAACTGCAGGAATTCTCGTAGAGCCACCGACAAAAATGATTTTGTCCAACTTATCAACAGACAAGCTTGCATCTTTGATGGCCTGCTTGGTAGGTCCTTCTAACCGTCTTAAGATATCATGGATAAGCTCTTCAAACTTCGCCTTGGTCAATTCTTCCTTGATATGCTTCGGCCCATTTTGGTCAGCAGTGATAAAAGGAATGCTGATCTCTACTTTCGTCTTTGTAGATAATTGAATCTTCGCTTTCTCTGCTTCTTCTTTCAGGCGCTGGACAGCAGTAGCGTCATTGTTCAGGTCTATGCCTGTAGCTTTCTTGAATTTGTTGATCAAGTAATCCATAATGATCTGGTCGATATCATCTCCTCCCAGCAGATTATCTCCAGAGGTTGATTTGACTTCAAAGACGCCATCACCTAGTTCTAGGACGGAAACGTCAAATGTCCCACCACCAAAGTCAAAGACAAGGATGGTGTGAGCAGTGCCTTGCTTGTCTAATCCATAGGCTAGACTTGCTGCTGTTGGCTCATTGATGATCCTTAAGACATTCAATCCGGCAATAGCACCAGCATTCTTCGTTGCTTGACGCTGACTGTCATTAAAATAAGCTGGAACGGTAATAACAGCATTTTTCACCGGCTGACCAAGGTATGCTTCAGCATCCTTCTTCAATTTCTGTAAAATCATGGCAGAGATCTGTTCCGGAGAATATTCTTCATCATCGATATTCACCTTCTCATTTGTTCCCATCTTTCTCTTGATACTTCTGATGGTATGGGAAGGGTCGACGATAGCCTGGTTTCGGGCTACCTGCCCCACGATAACTTCTCCATCCTTCACGTGAACAACACTGGGAGTTGTCCTTGTTCCTTCAGAATTAGAGATGATCGTTGGCTTACCGCCTTCCAATATGGCGACGGCTGAAAATGTCGTGCCTAAATCTATTCCTATCGTTACTCCGCTTGCTTTTTTTCCATCATCATGTTTTGTATGTGCCATGGTGTTATCCTCCGTGTTTATTTTTCTATTTTTTATAATTTTATTTTTCTATTTTTGATGATCTTGTTTTTTGTGGTCTTCGTTTTTTTCTTTCTCCTGCTGTTTCTCTGTTTGCTTTTCTTTAACGAGTTCTGGACCATCTCCCTTTCCTGAACTGATCTTTACCTTGGCATGCCGGATCACTTGGTTATGCAGCAGGTATCCCTTCTGAAACTCTTCTAAGATTATCCCTTCTTCTTTATCTGAAGGAACTTTCAACAGCGCTTCATGAAGATAAGGATCAAACTTCTTGCCCACTGTTTCAATAGGATGAACTCCATTCTGCTCTAACAAGACCTGCATCTGGGAATGAATCAGCTGGATGCCTTCATAAAACTCCGGCTGGTTTTTTTCGATAGTGCAATGTTTTAACGACAGTTCAAAGTGATCGATGACCGGCAACAACTGCATGATAACGTGCTTGCCAGCTACCTTTATCATCTCCTGCATTCTCAACTCTGATTGCTTGCGATAATTCTCAAAATTTGCCTGAGTTCGCTTCAAGATGTCTGTCATTTCAACGAGCTGCTCTTCAGGGGAAAGCTTTTTCGCTTCTTTGGGTGAAGCCTGTTTTTCTTCCGCTGCCGTTGCAGGAACATTCGCATTGTTTTTTTGTTGTTTATCTTCCGCCATAATCTCTTTTCCGTTGACCTTAAGTCAACCATAACTACCTAAAATGTAACTTATATATAAATGTTTTGGGAAATGTTTATGAATAGTTGTCCCTTTAGGAGAAATATGGGCAAAAAAGTGATGATCGTCAGAGTACGGAGAAATCCCCACAATGACCTTAACCAAGAGCTGCAATGGGTAGCCAATTCGTTAGGATTATTCAACCTTCGGGATAAGGATAGCAGCTGTTTCCGGGTTTTTATTACCTTAGTGAAGAAAGCGAAGCGGAATGAGCCTATCTCTTCTGACCAGATTGCAGAGAAGCTGAACCTGAGCAGGGGAACCGTTGTCCACCATCTGACGAGATTGATGGACTCTGGTATTGTCGTCCGGGAACAGCAAGGATATCTGTTACGGGAGAATGATCTGCAGAAAGTTGTCCAGGATATCAAGAGAGACATGGAAGAGGCGCTTTCTGAACTGCTGGAAGTAGCTAAAGAGATCGATGAGAAGTTAGGGTGATTGAGAAGAGAATTAGTTTAGAGTAATAATCCGCTATCCTAAAGTTATGCAACAATTAAACATAAAGTAATTATAATAGTTATAATGAGAGGAAAGAACCATGAAAAATCTTGTTCAAAGGATGGTTTCTAGTACATTAGCTTTAGGGCTTGCAGCTTGTTTGGGAACAAGTGAAGATCCTGAAAGAAAAGGCTCTTCTACTCCTCAAATTCCTGTTGAATACTGCAATTCTGTTGGAATTTCGAGTAATGTTGATCATACCGCCATCCCTTGGGATCGTGCTTATTTTCAGGCTATAGATAGGTTTGATGAGGCAGGGAATATTTTGCTCTTTTATTTGAAATTTGAATTTGATTGTCGTGATAATAAAGGAAAAACGGTAGTTAACGTTTTAAGTCCTGATGAGGTAAGGGGTTTGGGTATTGAGAATAAACAACAATTAAGAGATTATTTGAAAGAAAAGGTTGAGAGTTTTAGTGGATATCTTGGTCCTAATTTGATGTTATAATCTTTCGAAAGGAATATTCTTGATTAGAACAGATACAGAAAAACATTGAGCAATCTTGATGATGATAATTTTACTCCACATTGCTGAAGTACCTCTCGTCACAGATACTTATTTAAATATAAAATGCATTCTAAACTCTAGTGAAAGAAAAGAGCTTGGTAGTTGCCGTACTTTTAGTTCTGTTGATCGTATTTAATATTCTCAACTTAGTCATGATCATCAGTACCACAGAGCATATTGCGGAAAAAGCCTGGAAAGATCTGACCGGAGACGTAACACTTACGGCAACCGCTTCATTATGCATCGGCCAGCAGCCATCGATAACAGACATCAATGAACAGGAAGCTACCGTCGATGAAGCATTTACGTATCAAGTAGTAGTAAGCACCTTAGATACGTCCGCCAACAGAACGTATTATGATAACACTTCTTTATTTGCAATAAACCAAAGCGGATATATCTCCTTTACGCCGGGATCATCAGATGTTGGCAACCATACTATTCTCCTTACTGTTCAAGATTATTTTAATTGCATCCAGATCAACAATAGCAAAGAGTTCAACATTGTCATTGCTGCAGCAGAAGGAGGAACAACACCTGCGCCAAGTACTGGTGGAGCAACAAGTGGCGGAGGAGGTGGAGGAGATGTACCAAGACTAACAGAAAAAGAGAACCCTTCCTTTGATGTAAGCGACACAACCTTAAAAGCGACGGTCAAAGAATCACAGAAAGCAGAGAAAAGCATTACTATTACCAATGATGGAAATACCAACCTAGATTTCTCCATCCGGAATATTCCATCATTCATAGAACTTGCTCCAGATTCATTTTCGCTGGCAGCCGGAGAAACAAGGGAGGTCAGGGTGATATTCAATCCAGACCAGAACTTAAAGCCAAACATCTACGTTGAGGTCATAGAGGTAGTTGCAGGAGGCATAACAGAAGATATAGGTATTGTACTTCAGGTGGAGTCCGAAGAATTATTGTTTGACGGAAGCATAGACCTTGAAGATGATAGGCTTAGCGCCGGCGACCTGCTTCAATCAATGATCACCATCAGCGGTATCCTCCCGGGAAAAGCCACAGTTATCTATACTATCATCAGTTCCAGAGGGATAGAGATCTATTCTGAAGAGGAGGAACTCATCCTTGAGCAGCAGATCTCTTTCGCCAAAAACATCAGGCTGCCAGAAAATATCCCTCCAGGAAAATATATCTTCGGCATGAAGATCATCTCGGGAGATTCTTTTGCCACATCTACAGAATCGTTCACCATCGAAGGGCCTGTCGGCTTAGCCGGAAGAGCGTTTGATGGAGGTACAGGATATTCCCAATACATCTCGTATAGCTTGCTAGGGCTTATGGCGCTTATTCTCTCTTTAATTATAATCGGACTGATCATTGTAAAGAAAAAAACATCCAGAAGGGGATTTAGAGTGGACGAAGGAGAGCCAGTTTCCAGGTATATTACGGAAATGATGCGAAGAGGATATGGGGAAGAGCAGGTTTATCAGGCCTTAGTATCTGCAGGCTGGTCTCCAGAAGTAATCAAAAAAGAGATTTCAACGCAGAGAGCAAGCAGCAAGCCAGGTCATTATTCCGGAAACGCTCATCTGAAATGAGCCTCCTCCCTAAACAGCGCCAAAGAAAACAGCAAGAAGATAGATAAAGTGGTTTTCTAGAATAGGTAATTAGTAGGTAATTAAGGGAATTTTTATCACTCTTCTAAGAAACAAAAGACAGCTTCTCCGGAATGCTTCCCTTCTTCGGCAGACTCTGGAACAAGGGCGGTGAACAAGACTTCATAAGGCTCTTGAGACAGAAGAGAGAAATCAGGATTATGCACGGTGACCCATGTTCCCACTTCGCCCTTCAAAAATACTTTTACCTTTGATGGATAATTTTCAGTGATAAGGACGGAGCGCTGCACTTCAGACAGCGGAGAAACCTTGCCAAAATTCAGATGATCGGTGTCCGCATTCAATCCTACTGTAGATATAGCTTTCTTGTCGACAACTAAAGACATAGCTATGGTTTTTGTTGACATGCAGGAAGCTATATCCTGCGCTGCTAGCCAGAAGGTGAACAGAGAAATACTCAAGAGAACAGCAACGAGAATAGCCAGTACTTTCTTGCTTCTCAGAGCAGCAAAGAGCTTCTTAACCTCCATAGTCGTTACGAGACCTCCCTTTCCAGAAAATGATGATGCCGATGATGAGGATGACGATCAAGATGCTGCTTAAGATGATGATCACTTGATTTTTCTGGCTAACTTCTGCTCTGGCTTCCTGGATCTCTGGAAGGACTTCATCAGTAACGGTCAAAAAAACAGGAAATTCTTTTTCTTCCCCGGAAAGGAAGATTTTGATGATCGAGGGATATGTGCCAGGGGGTATGTCCAGCTTGACGATCCCTTTTAATTCACCGGTAGACCACGGAGAAAGGTCGATGCTGGGAGTCTGCAATACTTCCGTGCCATCGATAAATAATTTGGCGTAAACGCCAGGAATTTCATTGCCCCAGGAGTTTTCAACCAAGACGATAAACTCTGAAAAGCCCCTATTCAATATGGATGTGTGATTGATCAGCGCAATGTCCATCGTTCCGATCTTAAAGCTGTCATTCAAAATCTTCACTTGCCCATCGTAACGAACTTTAGCTTGAGCCCAATAGTTGGCCGGAGGCATATCTTTTGAATCGTAAGAAGCGCTTAATCTCTCTGTACTCAGCGCTTTTAATGGCTTTTCAGCAGTCGCAATTCTCCCTACTTCCTGGTCATAAGAGTCATAGATAGTTATTTCAGCAGCGATGCTATCGATATCCTGGTACGTCCTGCTCTGCACATCCAACTCAAATTTTATCGGCTCTTGCTCATTTGTCTGAGGCGCATTGAAAGAAACACCAATATTTTTCTCTCTAGAGTAAACTTCAACCTGGAACATCTTGCTGACAGAAAGGAGAGAATTGATCCCTGCAGCACCTTCAGGAGCAATTTCTTGGGCAGATATCCCTACGATATAGGTTCCTTCTTCAACAAGAAGGTCCGGAAATTCTAAGACCAAATCAAAATGATACCTATCTTGTTTCTCGATCCGAATAAAATCACTAAGGCCAGCAGCACTGACCGAGATGTCTACAGGAAGGCTGGTATCGGTAATGGTATAAGAATTCCTGATCACTTTCCCCGGCTCATAAATGACCGTCCCTAACTTAGCCCCGCTTAAGCTTAGCCCAAAAGCAGATGGGAGAAGGATTAGAGATAAGAATAGCACTACGAGAAACACTTCTTTCTTGAACATCTTCATCAGGCAGCGGGAAAGCAAAATGATACTTAAATCTTTCTCATAAAGATATTTTTAGAAACAAAGAAGGACAGAAATACCTCTTAACTTTCTTATCCCCTCTCTTATCCAGAAGATGCCGCAGCAAAGGTAAGCGTTGCTGTCTTTGCTGAACCGGTGATGGCATCAGAAGGGATCTGCACCAAGATATCCATGATCATGGCATTCCTCGTCGGCTGAGCGCCAAAATAATATTCCGTTGAGCCATTAGTGCCGCATAAGTCAAAGGTTGAAGCGGCCATCGTGGTGTAGGAGCTGTAATTCCACCCCCCATCTCCGGAGGAGCAGGAGCTTGTGGTATCTGTTGTCGAATCACGAGAGTTATTTGATGTTTTTCCGGTACTCGCCCCATCAGAACTGTTCACTATCTTAAATTGGAATAAGGGGCTGGTACCGTTAATAAATGTGGCAGCAGTACAGCTGCCGGAACAGGTAACGTTCAGCGTGACATTCTCGTTCCCGGTATTTTCTACCAAAAAGCCCGCTGTCACGTTGTTAAAGCGGCTGCAGCAAGACTCATTGCCGGAAGCATGACCGCTCTCTGTTGATGTCCGGCAATAGGTACAGGCAGCATTTGTAGTATTGACAAAGCCGCTGCCAAAAGCGATGCTGGACACCTGTAATGTCACAGCAGTAGCGGAAGTTACGGTCAATGTAGCTGTCCCCACAGAAGTATTAGTGGCAGCGCCAGTGATCATGCTTTGGACATAATCTAATTGACTCATGTTCATCACTAAGCTAGCTAAAGTAATGACTAAAGCAATAACTAAAAAAGATACAATCGCGGCATTAGAGAATTTAGTCATAGGTATCAACGATAGGAGCTGGCTGAGGTGGGGGAACTATTTCTAAGCTGATTATCCCTTGGGAAGGAGCTTCTTGGGCAATAGCTTGACCGGCAGCTATATCAGGAGTATCTTGGGCAGAGGTATAGATGTACAGCCCTAAACTCAGAAGGCTGATGACCACGACAGCTATGAGCATGATGATCACTGCTTTATCAGAAACGTCAGAATGAGGAGAAGCATTTCCCTTCATGACGTTAAGAGAACCTACTTTCGAACCTACCTTCTGTTTAGCATGACTATTGAATTTCACCATGTTTTCACCTATTTTGGGGAGAGAGATGTAAGCTTGGTTTAAATATGTTTCTGTCGCCTGATACACTCCTTTTATTTACCTGTATCTCTATTATCATTATCCGGCAGATGCCGCAGCAAAGGTAAGCGTTGCTGTCTTTGCTGAAGCAGTGATGGCATCAGCAGGGATCTTTACCAAGATATCCATGATCACTGCATTCCTCGTCGGCTGAGCGCCAAAGAAATACGCGACTGAAGTATTCTTCCCACATAAGTCAAAGGTTGAAGCGGCCATCGCTGTATAGGAGCTGTAATTCCAACCCCCATCTCCGGAGGAGCAGGAGCTTGTGGTATCTGTTGTGGTATCAGCAGAATTATTTGATGTTTTTCCGGTACTTGCCCCATCAGAACTGTTCACGACCCTAAATTGGAATAAGGGGCTGGTGCCGTTGACAAACTCGGCAGCAGTACAGCTGCCGGAACAGGTAACGTTCAGCGTAACATTCTCGTTCCCGGTATTTTCCAAGAAAAAGCCCGCTGTCACGTTGTTAAAGCGGCTGCAGCAAGACTCATTGCCGGAAGCATGACCGCTCTCTGTTGATGACTGGCAATAGGTGCATACGGCACTAGTAGTATTGACAAAGCCGCTGCCAAAAGCGATGCTGGAAACACGCATGGTAACAGCAGTTTGTGAAGTTACCGTCAGCGTAGCTGTCCCCACAGAAGTGTTGGTGGCAGCGCCAGTGATCATATTCCCCAGATAACCTAACTTACTGACATTGAGAACAGTACTCGCTAATGTTATGGCCATGGCAATGACTAAGAGATATACGATGCTTCTATTCGATAACTGAACCATGGATCATCCCTTTTATTGGAGGATAGTATCTCATCAGCATTTATATAGCTTTCGATGGGCAAGGCTCTGTAGAAAGTCTCGCTCGACTTGCGAGCAAACTCGCTTTGCTCGTTTGCATGTTGGTGCTCGGTCAGTGTCAACTCACTCTTTAGATATTTCACTATAATGGAGCATCCCCGTAAGGGACATCCCCCTGCTCCAATCTCTGTTTATATTGATTTTACCGTTCGTCTTCTGACACTGACTACACTTTCTACAGAGCTGATGGGCAAGAAGCAGCAGAGCGAGAGTGCCAGAGCCATCGCTGCAGTAGAAAATGTAGCCCTATTGGTCAACTGCCCCTGGCTGTGGAAGAATCTCTAAGGAGATTACGCCTTGTGGGGGTGTCTCTCCAGCAATAGCTTGACCCGTTGGTACAGAATTGGCATCAATGCTTGAAGTATAAACATATAACCCCAAACTGAATAAGCTGATGACCACGACAGCTATGAGCATGATGATCACTGCTTTATCAGAAACGTCAGAATGAGGAGAAGCATTTCCCTTCATGACGTTAAGAGAACCCACTTTCGAACCTACCTTCTGTTTAGCATGACTATTGAATTTCACCATGTTTTCACCTGTTTTTTAAAAAGGAAATCCATCCCGTTTATGTATATACGTTCAGGTATATACGTTTCTGTGACCCCTCATCCTTTCTTATCCCCTTTCTTATCCGGCAGATGTCGCGCTGAAGGTAAGCGTTGCTGTCTTTGCTGAAGCAGTGATGGCATCAGCAGGGATCTTCACCAAGATATCCATGATCACCGCATTCCTCGTCGGCTGAGCACCAAAATAATATTCTGTCGTAGCATTACTGCCGCAGAGATCAAAACCAGTAGCAGCCATGTTTGTCCAGGAACTATAATTCCATCCTACACCATCTCCGGAGGAGCAGGAGCTCGTGGTATCTGTCGTGGTATCAGCAGAATTATTTGATGTTTTTCCAGTACTTGCCCCATCAGAACTATTCACGACCCTAAATTGGAATAAGGGGCTGGTGCCGTTGACAAACTCGGCAGCAGTACAGCTGCCGGAACAGGTAACGTTCAGCGTGACATTCTCGTTCCCGGTATTTTCCAAAAAAAAGCCCGCTGTCACATTGTTAAAGCGGCTGCAGCAAGACTCATTCCCAGAAGCATGACCGCTCTCTGTTGATGACTGGCAATAGGTGCATACAGCGCTAGTTGTATTGACAAAGCCGCTGCCAAAAGCGATACTGGAAACACGCATGGTAACAGCAGTTTGAGAAGTTACCGTCAATGTAGCTGTCCCCACAGAAGTATTGGTGGCAGCGCCAGTGATCATATTCCCCAGATAGCCTAACTTGCTCACGTTGAGAACAGTACTGGCCAATGTTATGGCCATGGCAATGACTAAGAGATACACGATGCTTCTATTCGATAACTGAACCATGGATCATCCCTTTTTATTTTAGAGTATTATCTTATTGTCATTTATATAGCTTTCGATGACCTGTACGTATTTAGTTCCATAAAGAAAAATAGTGGCAGGTCGGAAAATTCAGCCTGACTTGAAGGGGAAGGCAATGATTTACTGTTGATTTTAATCTGAAAGTCAGGCAAGTGATCTTTTCTTATGAAGCTATTAATGAATTTTCCATCTTGACCAAGCTACTATTTTAACCAAACTAAATACGTACGATAGGCAAGAAGCAGCAGAGCAAGAGTGCCAGAGCCATCGCTGCTCTTTTTGATAGCCTTAAAGACCACCATCTCCTCCTTCATACTCCTCACGATGGAGATATCGCCATACGATGAAAAGGATAGCGAGGATCATGATGAGCACCATTCCTCCTCCCACTATCCACAGCCAAGGCAGGGAAGACTGTTCTTCTGCATCACCTGCAGCCCGGCCAGCAAGAGCGGGAACATTGTCAATACTTTCTTCTTCTAAAAATTCAGTCTCAAACGTGTATAGAGCTTGGTCCATCCTCACCAGATTCCAGAAATTGATGACCAGGTCAAAGGTATATTTTCCTGTATTAACATCCCTGGCATCATAATAATCACTGATCCTTTTGCTCAATTCCGCTTCTAAATCCACGGACTTTGTGCGGAACTCATCTATTTTTATGTTATCCTTCTTTACTTCTACATCGACAAAAACATTCTTGATCTTCTGGTTCCATTCATTGAGAAGATCGATAGTATATTCATTGATCTTATTGGCTAAGAGGAATTGATTGAAGTACGTCACCTTCACTTGCGGCTCGCCGAGGATCAGCTTTTTAGCTAATTCCACCTGCTGCCCATCATATTCCGTAACTGCTGAAACTTCAAATTCTCCCTGCTCGAAAAGTTCTTTTCCCAAACTGGCCTTGAGCAGCTTATTTTCGCTTGTTTTCAATGATGTTTCTTCTGTTTGGATACTTTGTTGGTTCTGCTGCTTATCGTTCACATAAAATCTGGTGAGGATTTTATCAACATCCAGCTTCCCTAAATTCTCTACTTCTGAAACGAATTCGATGGTGTTGTCTGCTTCATGGAAATTCAGCTTTGTAGAGACATATTTATCCGGATAAGGCCCCTGGATGAGGATCTTATGCTTGAGGATGATCTTTGAAGAGATAGAGTTATCCTGAGAACTGAGCGCTTCCTGCTCGACGACGATATTAGCCGTAGAGCTGCCTGGGGGAACGCTAGATGGCAGGTTGAGCACAAAATTAACCGGCAAGGCATCCGTGTCGGAGCGGAAGCTAAGCTCTTCTGGAGATAGAGAGATATATTGGGCCATCTCCCCTTCGACAAGAACTTTTGCCGTAAATTCCATTTGGTCATTGTTGACGACCCAGAATGTTCCTTGGTATGAGGAAACTTCTTCCGAAAGAACAGTTGTTTTTGCCGGCCGGATGCCGATAGCCGTCACCAGCTGCAGCATCAAGAGGGCTAAGACTAGCCAGACAAGCCATCTTCCAACGGTTTGTTTTTTAGTCGTTTTCATATTATTCATCATATTATCCTTCTATCGTAAACGTAATCGTTGATGATTTTGCCCCAGCAGGCTCTCCTGCAGGAACAGTAACCAGTATATCGGCAAGGAAATCATCGTTGACGTCCTGCCAGGAGAGGTTAATGACATGATAGCCAGTATAGCTGCTGCTCATATTGAGGAAGGAAGTATTTGCCGCAGTAAATGAACTGGATTCATTTGCCCGTATCTTGAATTGATACGAGGATGATGGAAGAGCGACACTGCTGAAGTACGCTGTACCCGTTAGTGTGATGTTTGCCAGAATATTCCCGGCGTTCTCTGCAGTAAATGGAGGAGGATTGCCCGTAGTGGTATTATTCGTTTCTCCCGTATTCATCGCCCCAAAGGCAACCGTGCTTGTCCGGAGAGAGATGAGCAATAATGATTGTAAACTGAAATTAGAGACGTTCGACCAAGCTCCATAGCCCGTGCTGTCGTTGGCAGCGACTTTCCAGTAATATTTAGTATCAACATCCAGCTCCGTAGTGATGTCATAAGAAGTGTTCGTCGTCCCTTGAGCGATGCTGGAAACGTTCACGGCAGGAGTAGAGAAATCAACACTGTCATCGATGACCAAGCGATACGTCAACGTATCAGAGTCAGCGTCAGCTGAATTGTTCCAGATGAATCCTGATGTCCGATTGGTGATGGTAGAATTATTTGCCGGAGAGACTAATTGGGGTGCTGTGGGGAGGGTGTTGGAAGCCACAAAATCACCCGCATAACTGCTGAAACGGCTGACATTAAAGGTGAGTGTCCCACCGGAGAAGCTGTTGATATAACAGCTCGTGCAATTCGTTCCTTTGCTTCGTATTTCCGAACTGCTATTAGTATAATTTTCCAGATATTTGATGCCGTTAAGCGATGACCAGTTATTTAACGTGTAGAGTGTGATGTTGGCCGTGCTATTGACTTTAGTGACATTTAACGTGAAATAACTTCTGTTGATGGCAATACTATTGTTTCCCGTAGCAATCCCTGTGTTTATAGTTCCTGTTCCCAAGCTGAAGTTCTCATTGATCTCCAGCTTCCCCAACATGCCATTGCTTGAAGCGTCAACCCAGCTTATTTTAGCATATTGGTCTTCCAGAGAAAACTCTGCCGTGGTGCAGCTGCTCTTGGTGTTGTAAGTTCCCACAAAAGCGTCCTGGAAGCTGTTGTTCCTCCAGACAGCATTGCAGGAGTCAACCATGACGATTCCAGCATTATCTTCGACAAGGTTCTCGGGGTTAAAGTCAAGGAAGGGAGGATTTTGTGATCCTTGGAAGATGGTGAACGTGCTATTAAAATTATTTGCATAAACATAACTGGAGCGTATGTCCTGAAAATTAAGAATGGTGCCAAGACTCATGCCATAACAATTCCCTGGACCTAAGATAGAGGTAAAGTCATCACAGGTTGTTGCTACGGAAGCATTGACATATGCTGTCGTGTTGTCACTGCCGCCTGGGCCAGATAAGTCTAAACAGGCAAAATAATAATCCTGGCCGGGACTGAAGGAAGATAAAGTGAAATTATTTGCACTTACTGTTTCTGTAGTAAAGGGAGTTCCAGAGTAGATAAAGACGGGGTCTCCTCCAGTGCATACCCTCCCGCTAGAGTTAACCAAAGTTCTTCCCATCGTCCACCAGGAGCTGGTCCTTGTTCCGGCATTGATGAAGGAATTGTTGAAGATAGAGGTGCCATTCGATTCGCTGATATTCAGCAGCTGAAAGCCCTGTGTTCCGGTAAAGCTGTTGCGTAATAAAGTAGAGTTATGGCTGCGATAGATGGCCGAGCCGATACTGTTGTTCCGAGCAATATTCCCGGTAATCGTCAGGTTGCTAACATTCTGGATAGAAAAGGCGTAACCGCTGATGTCGCTGACATTATTGTTCAAGATAGTCAGGTTGAAGCGATTGATGGAGACGGAAGTTCCCACATTGTTAGCTACTATCCCATTCGTGACCAGCTGCACTGTATTGTTGTAGATGCGAGTATCGTTGCCGCTGCTCTCATTGAAAACTATTGCCACATCATTACGGTTATCACTGGTGTTGATGATGTTCTGCTCAATGTTGAGGGAAGAGGCATTCCCTACAGCTAGGATAGCCCTCGTAGCATTCCTGACAATCGTGGTGGAAATATTGACATTGCTTCCCGCCACGAGAATGCCGCTTGTCCTTCCATTGGAAAGGCTGCTGTTAGTTACGATAATATTCGTAGAGCCTTTTATACTTAGGTTTCCATCAACAATGATCAGATCATTAAAGTCAGAAAGCAGGACATTCTGGATAGTGATGTTATCATAGCCGGGAGAGATGTAGATGGCGGAAGTATTCAGGCTGCCATTGCCGGAGATAAGGAAGTTGCTCCCGTTAAATACAACATTACTTGAGCTTATGTTGATGCAGTAGGAGTCTGTCGTATTGTAGGAGATGCTGTTTTCCAAGGAATAGATGCCAGAGGCGGTGATGTCAGTGCAGGATTCGAGGGTATAATCGACGGGTGAGCTTAAATCTCCCGCATAACTGCTGAACGAGCTGACGTTGAATACTAGTTTTCCTCCGGAGAAGCTCTGGATAAAGCAGTTGGTGCAATTCGTCCCTTTACTTCTTATCTCGGAACTGTCGCTGCTGTAATTCTGCAAGAACTTGATGCCATTCAGCGAGGTCCAGTTGTTTAAGGTGTAGAGGGTGATGTTGGCTGAGGTGTTGATCAGTAGGGTGTTCAAAAAGGCAGTGGTATTGAAAGTGGCAGTGTTGTTGCCGATGAAAAGATTCCTTCCCAAGCCGATACCATCAGCGTTGCTCACGTTTAAGGTAAGATTTTCTAAGAAGGAGAGGTCTTTGCCGTTATCTGTACCGTTTGTCCAGATGATCTCTCCCAGGGAATTATTATAGATCAAGTAGTTAGGCGTGCTGCTGTTGGTATCATCAAAGAGGTCATAGTCTTGGAAAGAGCTGGAAGAGATGTTGTTGTTGAGCAGAGTATTATTCATGCTGGAAGAGATACGTAGACCATAATTGCTGCTGGTTGTTCCTCCTGCTGTGATGTTATTGCTGTTGATGAAGGTATTATTGCTTTTACTGACAAGATAAATGCCATGGTTATTATTCCCTGTGCTGTTGGTAGAGATGATATTGCGGGTGACATTGTTGAAAGGAGATTCGGTAAGATACACTCCAAAATTACCACCGCCTACAGTGCCAAGAGTGGTAATAGTGTTATTCTCAATGACCGTAAAGTTTGAGGTATCCATATTTATCCCGATATTATCAGATGTACCATTCGTAGTGATAGTATTACGAGTGAGATTATTAAGAGGAGAAGAGGAGAGATAGATCCCATAATTGATACTTGACGTGCCACCTGTACTGATAGTATTATTATGGACGATGGCGGAATTTGTTGTTGTTAAATATATCCCAAAATTACCTATGGTGCCGTTGGTAGTTATGGTGTTGCTGGTGACATTATCGATGGTAGAAGATTGGAGTTGGATTCCAATATTTGTTCCTGAAGTCCCGCTGCTAATAACCGTATTATTATCAACGATCGTGGAGTTTGTGGAAACAAGATTGATACCATGATTAGAATCGGTGCCATTCGTCTTGATAGAGTTATTCCTTATTGTCCCATTGGCTGCATTGCTGAAGTATATACCATAATTATCACTTCCTGTCTCTGACCCTTTCTTGAGCAGGCAATTCTTGATGGTGATGTTATCCCATCCTCCTGAATTATTGACAGCATAGCCAGAAGCACCTGTTCCATAGGTTGTGGTGTACCCAACACAATCTAAAGTGATGTCGCTGGCATTGATGGTGAAACAGGTGTCTGAAGCTTCGACATTCTGATTCATGGTCGTATCAATATTGATATAAGCGCAGCCTATATTGACTGTAAAGTTGCTTGTTGTAGAAGAATTGATGTTATTGAAGCTATCATTCCCAATATAGGTGATGTTGTATGTTCCTATCAATTCGGGAATCCTGAATGAAATGTTGAACTTGTCGTTAAATCCAGAGCCATTGCTTAATGTCAAAAGATCTCTTGTGCCATTCGGATAAGTAACATTGGCAAAGACTCTGCTGACAGCAGTTTCATCTGTAACGTTGGCAGCTATCTCAATGACGTTAGTGATGTTGTAGATGGAATTTACCGCTGGAAGAGTAGTGTGGACTAAAGGCTTGCTAGTTTCACTCATACTATCCCCCGCATAACTGCTGAAACTGCTGACGTTAAATACTAATGTTCCACTGGAGAAGCTCTGGATAAAGCAGTTCGTGCAATTCGTTCCTTTGCTCCGTATCTCGGAACTGTCGCTGCTGTAATTCTGCAGGAATTTTATGGCGTTCAGCGACGACCAGTTGTTTAATGTATAGAGCGTGATGTTGGCGGTGGAGTTGATGAGTGGAGAGGTTGTTAGGCCACTCGTAAAAGCTGTAGTGTTAAATGCAGCAGTATTATTGCCGATGAAAAGATTCCTTCCCAAGCCGATACCATCAGCGTTGCTGATGTTGAGCGTCAGGTTTTCCAAAAACGAGAGGTCTTTGCCGTTATCTGTGCCATTGGTCCAGAGGATCTCTCCGAAACTGTTATTGTAGATAAGAAAGTTAGGAGAGCTGCTGTTGGTATCATCAAATATATCATAATCTTGGAAGGAGCTGGAAGAGATGTTATTGTTCAGAAGAGTATTGTTCATGCTCAGGGTGATATATACACCGTAATTGCTGCTGGCGGTTCCTCCCGCTGATATATTGTTGCTGCTGATAAAGGTGTTGTTGCTTCTGGTTTGGAGAGATATCCCCTGATTGGATGAAGTGCCGGTTGTAGTTATGGTGTTGCGGGTGATATTATTATCATTACAAGTTGAGCTCAGGAAGATACCATTATTGCCGGTGCTCGTGCCTTGTGAAGAGATACTATTATCAGCGATCACATTCCGGTTAACATTAGTCAAGAGATGAACACCATAATTATTGGTAGATCCGTTGGTATTGATAGTATTGCTGCTGAGATTATTCCCGCCTACACGATTAGTAAAATACATACCATAATTGCTCCCGCCAGTTCTTCCCGTTGCATTGATCTTATTATTGTAGATAAGAGTATCATTGGAGTTAATTGTTAAAATAATCCCATAATTGGTAGTAGTGCCATTAGTGACAATGATGTTGCCGGTGATATTATTGTTATAACAAGTTGTGCTTAAACGGATACCATTATTGATCGAACCCGTGCCATAGGTATAGATAGTATTATCCGCAATTGCATTTTGATGAACTGTAGTAAAGAGATAAACGCCATGATTAGAGCTGCTGCCGTTGGTATTGATAGTATTGCTGCTGATGTTATTTCCGCCTACACGACTATTAAGGTAAATCCCATAATTGCTTCCGCCACTCGTCCCGGTGGTATTGATCTTATTATTGTAAACAAGAGTATTATTAATTGTCGTTGTTAAACTGATCCCATAGTTGGTAGTGGTTCCATTGGTAACGATAGTGTTGCCGGTGATGTTGCTATAGTTGACAACAGCATTGAGCCAGATGCCATAATTATCTGTACTGGTACCCCTAGTAAAGATAGTATTGTCGGCAATCACATATTGACCAGAAGATGGACCATCAAGAAGGATCCCATAATTATCGCTGGTGCCATTCGTGTTGATAGTATTGCTGCTGATATTTCCTCCAGCAGCCTGATCAAGATTAATCCCTCGGTTATTGCCGCTGGAACCAGTAGTATTGATGATATTATTGTAAATAAAAGTATTGACTACACCAGTAAGAAATATTCCATCATCGGCGGAAGTCCCGGAGGTGATGATGATATTCCCCGTAATATTGTTGCTGCTGCCAGAAGAGGAAGTAGTGCCATAGATCCCATAATTCAAGGCACTGGGGCCTCCTGTACGGATAGTATTTCCCGCAATCACATTTTGGTTGACTGTAGTCTCGATATACATCCCGGTGCTGCCGATAGAACCGTTGGTAGTGATAGTATTGCTGCTGATATTTTCATGAGAGGAACGTAAAATATATATCCCATAATTATACCCACCTGAGCCATCAGTAAAGATGGTATTATTATAGACAAGAGTAGTGTTGGAAGAATCATTTAAGAAAATCCCATGATTCCCATAAAGGGCAGTGGTGCCATTCGTGATGATAGTATTATTTAAAATTGTTCCATTAACCGCACTATTGAAAAGTATCCCATAGCCGTTTTCTCCGAATTCTGACCCTTTTTTCAGCGGACAATTCTTGACCGTGACATTATCAAATCCGCCAGTATTATTAATCCCATAACTATTATTGCCCCCATCAGTTCCGTACTCTACCATATAATCAGCGCAGTTTAAAATAATGTTATCAGCTCCGATAGTATAGCAGGTAGTGGTAGAGCTGACGTTATTAATTAAAATTGTATCAGAAGTGATAGTTCCGCAAGTAGATGCAGCAGGGGTAGAATCCCCTGCATAGCTGCTAAAACTGCTGACGTTAAATACTAATGTTCCACCAGAGAAGCTCTGGATAAAACAGTTCGTACAATTCGTCCCTTTACTTCTGATCTCGGAACTGTCGCTGCTGTAATTCTGCAGGAATTTGATGCCATTTATAGATGTCCAGTTGTTTAATGAGTATAAGGTGATGTTAGCGGTGGAGTTGATGAGCAGGGTGTTCAAAAAGGCAGTGGTATTGAAAGCAGCACTGTTGTTGCCGATGAAAAGATTTCTTCCTAAACCTATACCGTCGCCATTGCTCACGTTCAGCGTGAGGTTTTCTAAGAAGGAGAGGTCTTTGCCGTTATCCGTACTATTGGTCCAGATAATCTCTCCGAAACTGTTATTGTAAATCAGATAGTTGGGAGAGCTGCCGTTAGTGTCATCAAAGATATCATAATCCTGGAAGGAACTGGAAGAGATGTTGTTGTTGAGGAGAGTGTTGTTCGAGCTGAGGGTGATATATACACCGTAATTGCTGCTGGCGGTTCCTCCTGCCGATATATTGTTGCTGCTGATGAACGTGTTGTTGCTACTGGTGTCGAGCATTATCCCATGGTCTCCAGATGTGCCAGTCGTAGTTATGGTGTTGCCGGTGATATTATTGTTATCAGCCGTTGAACTTAGGTAAATACCATAATTGTCCGAGCTCGTGCCTTGAGTGAAGATAGTATTATTAGCAACCACATTATTATCAACACTGGTAAAGAGATAAATACCATGATTCGAAGATGTACCATTGGTATTAACAGTATTATCCCGGATCGTCCCATTCACCGCATTCGTGAAATAGATTCCATAATTACTACCTCCTGTCGCCGACCCCTTCTTGAGCAGGCAATTCTTTACCGTAACGTTATCCCAGCCGCCAGAGTTATCCACACCATAGCCGGAAGCATCCTGGCCGTAAGTAACGCTATACCCGGCACAGTCTAAATTAACATGGTCTGCGCCGATGGTAAAACAGGTTGCCGGCGCGGAAATGTTTTGGATCATGGTGATGTTGGTAGTAAGAGTGCCGCAGCCGCCCAAGACCGTGAAGTTTGTGGTGACTGAAGAATTGATATTATTGGTGCTGTCATTGGCAACATAAGTAATATTGTAACCGCCATTCAGATCGGAAGGAGTAAAGGTGGTGTTATACCTGTTTCCTGTATCAAAAATCATTTCCAGCACTTTGGTCGTGCCGTTAGGGATGGAAACATTGGCGAAGACTCTGCTGACGGACATTTCATCCGTCACGTTGGCAGCGATGCGGAGAGTGGTGCTGCTGGTGATAACGGTGTTGATCGCCGGCAAGTAATCGACGATGTCAGGATTAGTAGTGTCTCCAGCTACCGCCGGGCAATTGCCGCTCCATTCTGTCGTTCCCGTGTCATTGATCCGAAAGGTCTTTACGGTCAGGGTTCCGGTAATTCCGTCGTTGTAAGCGACAGCATACGTGCCTTTACATAAAGAGGTATTGGTGGTTATGGCTGATTCGGTCACGGCAACAAGGCTATAGTTCGCGGAGACATTAGCTACCTGAAAGGGGGCGCGGACTTCGGTCAGGCTGGCATTATATACTGCGCTCCAGAGAGTGTGAGAGTCATTTTTCCAGAGAGCCACGATATGGTCCTGGGTGCCATTATTGACTCTTGCCACATCAAGACTGGTTCCAGAACCACCTGTTCCGACAGAGTCATCTATGTCCTGAGTGCTTTGGGAAGCTCCGTCAAAGGTGCTTTGAGTAATGGTGAAGTCATTATTGGACGCATCAAAATACAGCACAGCAAAGCGATTATTGTTGCTGCTTCCTGAGGCGTTGAGAGTAGTGACGGCCAGCCGTGAATTGCCGGAGAGAGAGAAAAGATTTCCGAAACTAACGCTGCTAGAAGTTGAGTTGACTATATCATACCGAAGGTTATTAGACCCATCACGATGTACCGCCACTCCTGTTGTCTCGTTGACTGCAGCACAGTCGATGTGGTTATACAGGGGGCGGAATGAGGGCATTAGATTATCAAGATTTAATGCTGATCCTACTTGTCTTCCAGAATCATTGTAAACATGATACAGAAAGTTTGTGTTGAGAATGTCATTATAACAGTACATCGTTCTGGTGCTGTTAAAGGCAGACAAAGACCAGTCAAAACCAGAGGAGGGGCTAGGGTTGCCTAGATCAGCATCAACTACCGTATATCCCACCTTTACCGTGCCATCTATAGTGACGATAGTATAGGCCTGGTCAGCGGAAGTGCCATCCTTTACAGAAGTATCCAAGAAGCCGACAAAAAAATCTGAACTGTTCAGCATGGTAAAGCTTAATCTGGTGAGATTGTTGTTTCCATTGAGGATATGGATCATGCCTTTCTGCGTTCCCGTGGTATTCCTGATGAAGATGTCGGTACGGTTGCCGCTGACATTATTGACTAAAATGGCATACGCCGACTCATTGATGGCGATCATATCCAAATCACCAACCTCTCCTCCAGTATAGACAGTAAACCTGCTTGTTGTGGAAGAATTGATATTATTGGTGCTGTCATTGGCAATATAGGTGATATCATATTCTCCAGCCAGGTCTGGAACAGTAAAAGAGACGTTAAAGCGGTCATTGTATCCTGTGCCATTCGTCAGTGTATATTGCTTCACCGTCCCATTGGGATGTGAAACATTAGCCAGAACTATGGAAACAGCAGTGTCATCAGTGACATTGGCGCCGATCTCGATGACGTCAGTAATATTGTACCGAGAGTTTTCCACCGGAAGAGTGGTGTTAACAAGAGGAGGGGGAACATAAGGTGTATAGCCTACGCTGAGGTTGTATAAGGATGGCGCTGCAGTATTCGAAGTATTAAATCCCCATTCAAATTGGAAATAGCGGTTGCTGTTCACCGAGAGAGGTGTCCAATCTGTAACATTTCCCACATCCGTAAACGTCTCTCCACTACAGGCAGCATCATCACAACTTCTCACGGACAAATTTAATCTCCTTATTCCTCGCTCGTACAATGCCAGAACTTCAGCATCCGTCAGCGTTCTATTGAAAAGGATAACTTCATCAATCTTTCCTGGAAAGGTCTGGTTTCTCTGAACTCCGTTGTTAGCTGCTTCACCAACAAATATGTTATCAGCAGTTGGGTCAGTACCGTCAGTATCGGTATGGCTAGCTTTTCTGGTGCCGTTGATATAGACTGTGGAGTTAGCGGCTGCGTCATCCCAATTACAGACAACATGGAACCATTTATTGAGGGGAGCAGTTTCCTCATTAGTTGAATCCACAGAAGATGCCCTATAAAATTGGCAGCTGATCGTGTCAGGACTTGCGCCAACTCCATCAGTGATGATCATTTCCCACTCGTCATCTGTTCCAAAGACCCTTTCAATAACTCCTGTATCCTGTATTCTATAGAACCAGATGCTTAAAGCTCCAGTGGCAAGATTACTCCCATCAAACGTTTTTTCTGTTTGTATGTAATCGTGAGTGCCATCCATCTCTGCTGCCAATCCCATAACTGGGTTAACAGAAGTATCATTAACCTGCTTATGACCAAACCACGTGCCATCAAAACCAGAACCAGAACCATTCCATCCGTTAGGACAGTAATTATGGATTGCTGTTCTTGTTTCTCCTACTTTTGAATCATTATTCAGATGGTACATGAAAACACAATCTTTCATGTCAATATTGCCGCTGCCAAAGGTTGTTTCTGCTGCTCCATTATCCGCAGCAGGACCTTGAGCACTTATGACAAAGGTCATGTTATCCCAAATTGCGCCAGCTCCACCATCAAAGATTTCACTGGTGAACGTTCCTGATAGGAAATTAGAGTTGTTCAACTGCGTGGCGTTTGACGTAACATTCCGGAATGTCTGGTTATATGTTCCTGATGCGAAATCACTCGTGGAAGTGTAATTAAAGGTAGCTAATCCTGTTAACTGATATTCCCCCCATAACGAGAGAAGAACAACAAAAGCGAGACAGAGAGCGATGGCTAAGATACTTCGCCCATATCCCCGCTGATGATGGTTTATTGGCAGATGGCGTTTTATTGGCTGATGATGAGAATGCTGCTGTTTCCTAAAGGAAGGATGGACTATCTCGGAACGAGAGTTATTGTGTTGCGGGTTATGGTGGTGAATGTTCTTTAACTTTGACAGCTCTTTCTCTACGTCCACTCTCCTCTTGTGCCAGTCCACCTTCCCTTTACTTCTTGCCATATCTTATTTTA
>DATDXI010000034.1:0-2496 GCA_035289385.1 Candidatus Nanoarchaeia archaeon
AATTTGCCGGGATCTATTTTGACATAGGACATCTTGCTGCTGACCCTATCATCGAATATTCTGATCCTTCCGTCGAAAACCAGCCGGATAAGCCCGTCATCCTTAAATCCTATATCAAGAATATGGGCAGCGGAAAGATCATCAACGTCAAGAATTATGATATCGATCTTCAAGGCTTGACGCCAAAAATAAATTATCTTCAATCCGATGTAGGAAGATCATGGCAAGGAGATTGTAAACAAGGCAGCGTGCCAAATGCCTATTCTTATAGGAGAGATATCCCTATTCCCACCTGTTTCATTGCCGATTTCCCAGAAGAGCTCAAAAATCCTGACGACAATATTGAATGGACGTCAAAAGAGTTCCGCGCCACATTGGAATATGATTATCTCCTGGAAGCAAAACAAGGCTTCGAGCTTATTGAACTGCAGGACGTTGTAAGATGAAGATGATGATAAAAGAGCAAGGGCTGATGGTGATATGAACAAGAAAAGAATGGAGAAGAGAAGGGTATTGATAACAATAGGACTGCTGCTAACTATTTTCCTCATCAGCTGCAGCTCTGATCCTCAGCAATATCAAGAGGTAGAAAACTATAAGGTTGGGACGAAAGAAGTTGCCCTAACTTTTGTGCAGGATTCGCCGCCAAAAGAAGTCTACCAGAGATCAAAATTTAAAGTAGCTGTTGAAGTAGAAAATCTGGCTGCATACCAAGTAGAAGGTGTCACCTTATCTCTCGTCGGAGCCTTAGACCAATATCTCCAGTTTCATGATCCTATCCAGGAAGTGGAAGGCATAGAAGGCAGCGGCATCTTGGAAGGACGCTCGCTAACCAATCCTCAAGGCGAGAAGGCTATTGTCTATTTTGACGCTTCGGCAAAAGAGCTGTTCTTGAATGCCGACGAGCAGTCGTTATCGTTTCTGGCTAAAGTGTCATATAGGTCAACCGTGGAATTTTCAGAGACCGTCTGTATTAACCCTAACCTGTATGATGTTTATGATTCTGGCTGTGACGTGGAAAGAAAAAACAGCTATTCCGGGCAAGGAGCGCCAGTTGGAGTGGCAAGCATGGAAGAGATCA
Organism: Candidatus Nanoarchaeia archaeon; assembly: GCA_035289385.1. Classification (GTDB taxonomy): domain Archaea; phylum Nanobdellota; class Nanobdellia; order Woesearchaeales; family GW2011-AR9; genus JACOZM01. Next base: position 1,082 of record DATDXI010000034.1, read on the forward strand.
TCGCTCCAGGTACAGGAGGAAAAGTGGAATTCCGTTTGAAAGTGAAGAATAAAGGCAGCGGCAGAGTAAAAAGTATTGATCTGACAACGGCAAAATTAGGAGGGAAAGAGATGCGCTGTACCTTTACTAGCACAGGAACAACACGTCTGGAAGCGGTTGATATCGATGAAGCATCGGTAGTCTGTGAAGCTTTGCTCGACACCCACTCTTCCTATGCCACATCCCTCTTCCTGGACTTTGCTTATGATTATGTTTCCAGCGAGAAGCATAGCTTGAAGATTATTAAGTGAGTTTGGAGAATTAAAGCACTAATTTAAGTGAGATTTAAGTGAGAAATCAGGTGCATTATTTATTTCCCAGGATTATAATCTGTTCCATACCCTGGATTCTTCTTCGGCCGATATTTATTTGGATATTGGATATCCGTTTTAACATCATGGGATACTTTCTTGAAAAACTTGAATACCTCGTAAGGGTTACTGATATTGCTGAGCGTATATGGTTTTTGAACTGGCCCTCTTCTCGTATACGTGAACGTTCCTGCAGTGGAGAGTAAGATGCTGCCAGAATCTTTTCCAAACAGTTTATCAAAAACGCCGACATTCACTTCCGCATTGGTTATCTGATCAAAATCGACCATCTCAAAATCTCTGCCGATTAACCCTTTCTGCAGAAGAACTCTTTTGTTGGTGATAGCATAATAGGTATGTTTGTACACTAACGCCTTATAGAGAGGAATCCCCACAACAAAAGCAAGACCAATCCAAAAATGGGGGAAGAGGAGAAAAAGATAATTGCCACTGGCAATCCCGTACATTGCAACAATACCACCTACCACTAAAAAGATCAGACCAAAAAGAACACCTGCAAAGCCGCTGAGAAAAAAAGGCCAGAACGTTGGTTTACCTTCCCAAAACACTTTTTCATTCTTGTCCAATACTTTGTCCAGTTCTCTCATGGGTTTATCCTAACCTTTCTCCCTCTACTGCCCTTTCTTTACCGCTTCTTCCAGCTTCTTCTCATCAAAGCCGACGATGATCTGCCCATCTATGTCTATCACCGGAACAGCCAATTGTCCTGATTTCTCCAGAATGTCATCTCGTGCTTTATCACTCTCGATAAGGTCATGCTCCGTATAGCTCAGCTTCTTTTTCTTCAGCCATACTTTCAGCTTGTCGCACCAAGGACAAGTAGGGGTGATATAGATTTGAATGGTCATGACCTCTCAAAAAAGAGGATGATATATATACCTTTTTGTCTATTTTGAATAGTGTTCTCTTTCTACCCTTAAAACAACGCATTCTCCGCTCTATCAACCGCAATTTCAACCAGAACTTCCAGAAACTTTATAAATAAACCTTTGATTTAGCTGGAGATATGGCGAATGTTGAACCAGTAAAAAAAGTCAGCAGGAT
>DATDXI010000035.1:0-24211 GCA_035289385.1 Candidatus Nanoarchaeia archaeon
TAGGGAAGGCAAAAGCATCTATCTCTTTCATGACTTTCTCCTTCACGCATAAGGAAATAGCCAATATCCTGCTGCTGAAACATCAAGAAAACCTTACTCTTCAAGGAGTGATGGAAGCGCGGCAAGTGACGAAAGATTCAGTATTCCAGCAGCTGGAATATCAAGGCATAGATGTCCTGAAAGATAAGAATAAGGCAAATATGCACCATAAGGTGTTTATCATCGATAATAAGACAGTTGTCACCGGATCATTTAACCCGACGAATGGCGGGGATTCGAGAAATGACGAGAATCTATTGATCATCAACGATGAAAGGATCGCCAATGCTTTTGTAGAGGAATTTGGCAGAGTGTATGGGGAAGCGAAGACGTAGGTTATCTTTTGAATGATAGTTGCATAAAGATCCCATAGAAAATATGAAAAAAAAAGACTAAGCTACCACTTCTTCCGTCACTCTCAGAGAGCCCATCTCTAAGATCTCATCGACAACCAAGGCATAATCTTTCGCTCCCGGTGAGGATTTAGCATAACTAAAGATGGATTTCCCATACTTTGGCGCTTCTTTGAGCTTGGAGTTGCTGCGGATAGGTGTGGACACTAAACCTTTAAACTTTCCTTTGATGTCCTGTAGGGTGCTTTTGCATATCCTGCTCCTTTGGTCATACAACGTAGGAATTATTTTTGTTATCCGGATATCGCTGCCATAGCTTTTATTGATCTCTTGGATGACTTTTTCCATCTTCAATAAGGCATCCATCCCTAAAAAGTCCGTAGACGTGGGGATAAAGATCTCCTTGCAAAAAGACAAGACGCTTTGGTTCAGGATCCCTAATGAAGGAGGGCAATCAATAAGAAGATAGTCATATCCTTGAATTTTTGCTAACAGCTTCTTCAGGATCATCGTGGAATTAGGCTGTTGAGATAAATAATATTCCGCCTTGGTCAGATTTTCCCGAGAATAGATGATATCAAAATTTTTTGCTAAAGGAGTGATGCAGCCTTCGATGGGCACTTTGCCCGTTAATGCGTCATAGATCGTATTTTCTCCTTGAAAATTCAAAGAAACGCCCACATTACTCTGCGGATCTAAATCGATAAGCAGGACTTTCTTCTCTTTTCTTGATAATCCCGCTGCTAAGTTAACGGCAGAAGTTGTTTTTCCTACTCCCCCCTTATGATTCATCAAACAGATCGTTCTCATACCATTCCACCTCTCTTGACAAGGCATGCTGCATCTTCAATAATTGAAGCAACGTGCCTTATGGTAAAGGACAGCCGCCATCCGATTATAAAGCTTACGGAAGTAAAATATAAATATTGAAGAGGTATTATCCTAATTAAAATAGAAAAGATACTCAAAATAGAAAAAGAGGCAATACCATTTCCAAATGTTTAACATCTTTAAAAAATATCATTGGATCAGCAATTTCCCACAAGATTACCCTTGGTACAAGAAAGTTCTGGCAAACATCACCTATTTTCTCACCGGAATAATTATTCATCCCCGAAAGAACCTGCTGACGAAGAAAGACTTGCTGAAAGCCAGGATAAAGATACGCAGAGGGGATATTGCCCTGCTCGGCAACCTTCGGGAATCTTCATCGTTGCTCATCGGAGGAATATTCACTCATTCTGCGATCTATCTCGGGCATAAGCGCTTCATCAATGCTGTTGCGGATGGAGTGGGATATATGTCGCTCTACCACGTGTTTACAGAATACGACACGCTTGCTGTGTTGCGGCTGCCAAAGCATACCCGAAAAAAAAGAAGGATCATCCGAAAAGCGATACGCTTTGCCAAGCAGCAGATCGGAAAACCGTATGATTTTGATTTCTCTAAAGGTGCAGAGCGGTTCTTCTGTACAGAGTTAGTGAATACGTCATTCAGGAAAGCAGGATATAGCACGGGTATAGCCACGTTTGGAAAATTTAGCCTATTAAGCGGCAGGATCGAAAAGTCACTGACTACAGTACGAAAAGCGCTGAAGCCTGACCATTTCCTGCAGGGGAAGTTTAGAGTAATATTCATTTCTCATAATTTAGAGTGGAAAGGAAAAAAGTTGGTGTTGAAAGAGTGATGAGTATAGATTTTCTAAGTGCTCAGAAAATATAGACTGCTACAAAAAATTAGGATTACACAATCTTTTTATAGTTATTATGGTTGTTTATTCTTATAATGGTCGATCCTCAATTAGTGAATCAATTATTAAAAGAATTGGAAAGAGAAAGAGGAATCCAAGTACAATTAAGTATTGAAACAGCTGAACCTGCAGATGAACTTAAAGCAAATGAGGGTGAATACCTAGGAGCATTTTATGACAGGGGTGTCACTGTCACGAGAGTTGAAGGAAGAGGTGCAGAATATGACATTGCAGCAAGATTTGCCGGAGATTATGCAAGTGTTGCAGATCTTTTAAATTTGGTTGAGAGAACACAGCGGGAAGAACTTTCTCCTGAAAAGATGAATGGTCCGATGAATATCTGTCGTTTTTCAGTGAAAACTGATGGAATTTTTGCAATAGTTCATGGGACTTATGGTCCCGACGGCACAGAAAGTCTTAGACCACACCCAGGATTCGAGAATGCAGAAACGCCATATAAGATTAAAGTAGCAGATCTTTCTTTAAAATTTATTGAATGATTATTGTTTAGGTCTTTTGACGAATGGTTGTCGTAACAAAGCAGGCAGTTTAATATCAAAAGCAACTTGAAAATTCAAAGGGAAATATCTTTAAAAACATCCTGATTATAACTCACCCCAAACTATCCAATATATCATGAGCATTTGACGTAGAAAGATACGGAAGAAGGTCTTTGTTGTCGTTATGAAGCAGGAATCTCATCTTCAACGAATTTTTCTCGGCATTACTCACTCTTGCTAACTTATCTGCCAACACTAATCCATAAGGATAGCCTAAAAAGGGAGCATCAGATGAATTATGGACTAAGAAAGGTAAGATCTGCTCATCTCCTTCAAAGCGAAAAACATGTTTTGCTTGCTGGTGCAGCTTGACAAAAAAAGTGCTATGGTCAAGGTGATAGCTCCACACTCCTGGATGGATCTTATTGAGAAGGACGACCGGTGAATTTCCGGACGTGGTAAATAATGAAGAAGATTTTGCTAAGCTGCAGATGTTTTGCTGTATTGGTAGATATTTTTCTTCATTCCTAAAGCTTGGTTCTAACGTTCCATCGAGAAGGACATAATCTGCTTCAATCTGCGATGATAGTGCCAATTCCGCGAATCTTCTAGCGATCGTGGCTAGTTTAAAGATAGGAGCCCGTTCTTTCCCTACTTTTATAGAAGGATCGTTCGACGAAATAAAAAGCTCCTGTTCATCGATGATCTTATCTCCAAATATCTTGCTTTCATAGAAGATATCGCTATTCTGGTAAGTTGCAGTCGTCACGAGAAAGAATTCTTTCTGTATCTGTTTCACATTCTTATTATCTTTCATGATAAGTGCCACTACTCTAATGAAACTGCAGGAGAAATTGCCTGCAGAAATGATCTCTGCCTGCCCACCATCGATGAAAGCGATTGTTGCTTGCTGCATTGATAAGGGGATGGACTTAAAATTTCCTTGCTGGATAGGGTACTCCTTCCCATTGAAGATGATTCTTTCTTCATTGGAAAAATAGTTAATTTTCTGTTTAAGATAGTTAGATATTTCTGGAAGCATATTCCATTTTTAGCTTTATCATTAATTAAGATTTGGGTAGTGAAGCATAGACAAGTGAGAAGAGGGGAGAAGAAAAAAGGATATGACCTAAGAGAAAGAAGATAATATAAGAAAAATAAGAGCCCCTGCCGTGATTTGAACACGGGACCTCGTCCTTACCAAGGACGCGCACCACCGCTATGCTACAGGGGCAAAAGTGTCGGGGAAGGGATTTGTTCACAATGTGGCAAGCCAGCATCGATTGAACCCTCGAACCTACTAAAGGACAGGATATCTCTCATCGCCTTGTGAAAAGAGGCAATACTTAAGTCCTGCGGATTTGACCAGACTTTCCTACCCCGACATAGCCTGAACGCAGGTGCCCTTCTTCGTAGTAAGCTCATAGGCAAAAAAAAGAAGTTCATTTATAAAATTATCTTATGAATTGGCTTGTATCAAAAACAATATATCACTACTGCTGCACTAACAACCCCGGAACATCCCTTGGATCCTTCTGTTCAGGTTCTTTTCCTCTAACAATCTGACGGGCTTTAATCCATTTTGGTTGGGGAGCCAATACGAGCATTTGGGGATATTTTTCCATAAAATAGCGGCAGACATCATAAACGTCGACCCGCTCACCAGAATCACGCTTTTCTACTTCTAATTCGTAAAATGACTTGTTCTGACCAAAGAATGGAACTTCTATCCTCACCTGGTCAAGAGCTACTTCTACTTTTGGATCTTCCTGAACTAAATCAAAGCGATGTGTTTTAACATAAAGACGGATAATCTCTTGCAATGGTGCACCACCCGCTATCCTTCGTGCATTTTGTAATGGATCCCAAAGGCCCGCTAAAGTATTAGGGTCAAGCTTATCAAACTCCATATCTTTTGGTAGTGGAAAAACATATTGCTCTCGGCTTCCATCAGGTGAAGTAGGAAATTTTACAGACACGGCATAATCATTTTCTCGCTCTCTTGCAGAGATACTAGAGCCACTTCGCTCAAGAGGTCCAACATAAGCAGTGATATCACTTTTTTCCAAATCACCACTAAAAGTATCAAAGTAACGATGAACCCTCTCTTTCTTGGTGGTAGTAGAAACATCAAAAGCATGGATGCGGTCGACTGCTTTTGTTTCCTGAAGAATCAGCTCAAAGGCGGCTTCATCCGGAAGCCCACTATTACCTCCGGTGATTAAATATTTCATCTCCATGTCTATTGGGACGACCATTGTTAATTACCCACTCCTTCATGCTCTGGATATTGATGCTCTAAGATATTCTCTAACGTAACACCACCTGCATTAAAGAGGGATTGAATAAATCCCACCTGTTCCTGAACAAAATTTTTTTTACTAGAAGATGGTTCAACATCTTGTTTCCAGCCATCTCCACCTTTAGAATAATACCCCATAAACCACTCTAAGCTGGATATGACACGATGGAGGATAAAAAAGTCTTTAGTATCTTCATCTGGTGGTGGATGAGGAACAAATTGCTGAATATTTGCCCAAGACATGGCCGTAAGAACGCCTGCTTTTCTGACCAGTTCATACAATGCATGAGCTATAAAGGCTGCTTTTAAGTCCGTTGCATTTTTCCCCCCTATTCTTTCACCATGGATATAATCATCAACAGTACCCATAATACTACGCTGGCGCCTCTCCGTTAGTGGTAAGGCATGGATATTGTAGAGGGCACTAGCAAGATCCTTCAGCCTTCCCCCCAACTGCACCTTGTCAAAATCACATACTCGAATACCAGCATAATTACCTTCACTTCCATTAACAAAGATGTTCTGTGGGCTGAAATCTCCATGATAAAAAAAGGATTCATTATCTGCTACTTTCCTGTCAGTTTCTACAAAAGATGTTACTCCTCTATGAAAAGGCTGCCAAGTTCTTTGTTCAACTTCAGAAGTGATCCTTGCTTTTCCCTGTGCCCGTGAAGAAGCAGGAAGGTTAACACCATATGCTCTGAGGATCGTGGTTAGATGAGCAGATAAGCGGACAGCTTCTTCGTCTACTGAACGGACTTTCAGACGAGGAGCACCCCTTCCTTCATTTACTTTCTGAACAATTCTATTATGATGAGTATCACAATATGTCCCAAAACAGTCTAGGAATTTAGCCATGACAGGAAACATTTTCTCGGCTATTTCTGAGTCATTACTCTCCACAAGCAATTTATGAATGGTAGGCTCATCAACATATTCCATAAATACTCTTAACATCGTGTCATTATGCCTATAAAATCCTGGAACACCGTTATAACCTCTAAAAGCACGCAATACTTGGACTTCTCTGTAGAATAAAGACCGTTGGCTGTCATGCTGAAGCTTGTTTGGTTGAAATGCGCCAGGGTGGGGTGTATTTTCAGAATTCTCTCTGCTTTCTATTCTACTTTCTTCTATTCTGCTGTCTATGTATCGTTGGTGAGCAGCAGTAATATCATCAGGATGAAAGTATTTTCCCACTTCTCTGTTTTTCGGACCATATTCTATTAGAACTGTAGCGCTATCCGGTCTAACCCAAATTACTGTCTCTTGTGCTTTTGACATATTCAGAACACCCAAAACCCCTGTAGTTGCCTTTTAAAGCCCTAGTCATTTAAAACTTTCTGTATTTTTTACCTATTTGCTTAATGCTTATCCAGGAATACCTTCATAAACAATTCTACCGATAGTGTTAGTACTCATAATCAAAGCCTTTAGGTTATACATAAGATAACCAATATTTTCAGTAGACTTATTCTGTTCATAAAAAGCATCGCATTTTTCTACAAGCTCAAATCTATTCTGCAAAACAGTATGAGCTAAGTCATGATCTAAGGTATAATAAGCTTTCATCAGATTCGTGAACATTTGTTCAGCAGCAATCAAAAGCTTCTCAAAGTCCTTCTGTGAAGAGGTAGAGAGAGTTATATCTGTCATAAACTTAGCTATTCTCTTAGCATGGTCAGCAATAGCTTCTATGGTATAAGCTATCCACCAATAGTTGAGTATATCTCTATGGGTAATGTCCATCTTCCGGATGATGGAAGTACCTGTTTCTGTAGCATACCAGGTTATTCGATAAACTAAAAAGCGGAACTTATTGACATCATTATCTCGCAAAGCAATATTTTCACTATTATCCTCCTTAAACATATTGACACAATCCTTTAACATGGAACGGGTAATCACATCCATCTTTCGAATGATTTGATTCAAGGAAATATCATCAATATTTAAGAAGTCCTTCGCAACAATCCTTTTAGAATCCTGCTCCAAGATTTCCAGAGCAACTAAGTTCTGAATCCACTTTTGAATAGGCAACGCCTTACTTTTGATCTCATCCCCATGGAGGACTATAGTCTTATAATTTTGGATATATGCAGAGATAATCTCCCGCTGAATCCTTCGAGAATCTTTTTTATCAACATTAATCTTAATTTCCTTCTCTTCAGCTACCTTATCGTTGCTTCTTGCCTGAAGCACTAACCCCTCCTTATTCTCATCAAAATAAATAAGATCCCCTTTCTTCAGCTTATTCTGAATAACCCACGTCTTCGGCAAAGAAACAACGTAACTGCTCTTGCCAAAAGATATTAATTTCCTATACTCCATGTAGTCTCCCCCTTAAGTATATGTCCACTATATAGTATCAAGCGAAGGTATTTATATTTAAATGTTTTGGAAGATATATCACTTAGAGGCATAGCTCTCTAAGGGATGTGGGGTGGTGAACATGTATCCAAAGATTAGGAGTAGGTGGGCGATCGAGGATAGAGGAGTTGAAGAAACCATCTATTCAAAGGCGAAGAGGGAAGTCCTCGTTGATGAAGGGGCCTTGTCTTATGAGGAAGAAGGCTTTATGGAAGGATATGAGGAAGACTTCCTAGACTCAGCGGAAGATGAGTTGCTCATCTAAGGAGATAACAGAATGGGAATAAAACATATTTTGGGCTTGGACGACTGTCCTTTGACGGACGGGGAGATCATGCAGAAGATAGCGGAAGCGCAGAAGAGAGACGTGAGAGTGATCGAATTTCCCAACGGAGGAAGGACAGTCAAGCTTTCTTTTAAAGGAATAAACCCAAAAGGGATCATGAAGGATTATGAGCAAAGAGATGAAGATTTCAGTAAAAATTGATTGATTTTAGTGCCATATCATTTATTTAGAGTTTATTCTGAGGATACTTGACGATTTGTCAACGCTTCTACAACCCCGACTCCACCGTACGGTATTAAATTCCGTTGAAAATAATGGCAGGTCGTAAAATCCAGCCTGACATTCTGGATAAAGCAATGGTAATGCATTCATTTAAGCATGTGGTCAGGCAAGTAACCTTTTCTTACGAAGTTATTAATGGATTTTACCTCTTGACCTAGCCACTATTTTAATTGTGGAACCAAATACACACGACTGCACCACAACCTTTTTATTCACGACGACCTTCCTTCAACTATGAATTACCTGAAAAAAAGTGTTCATCTGACGATAGCAGAGATAAAGCATCATCCTAAGCTGTTCCTGTTGATCATCGTTGTTCAAGCATTATTGCTGATTACTGTTGCTGCTGTGGGAATCACCTATCAGATGAAGATCGTGACAGACTTGCAGAATGTTGTTAATCCCTTACAGCAAGCCAACTATGATCCCGACAGCCTGCAGGAAGGACAACCCTTTCTTGCCGATTTGGCAGGGGTACAGCGAAGTTATCAGCAGTTACAGCAAAATATCCTGGAAGCAGTATTGATCGTAGCGCTGCTTTATGGTGTAGTCCATAGTGGATTATGGGCATTAAGCCAAAAGTTATATCATCATCTTTCTTGGAAAAAAACAGGAAAGGTCTGGATAAAAAGCGGAGTTGCTTCTCTTCTTGTCTTCAGCGCGTTTGGGCTGCTTAGCTATCATTTATTAAGAAATCTAATCACTGCAGCAGTCGACGTAACGTTCTTCTCTCAAGTAGCTCAGTACTTGCTGATAACACTGGGAGTGCTCTATTACTTCTTAAGCATCATCTATGGAATACCAACGATCCATTGGAAAAAAAATCTCTTGGCAATCTATCATCTAGGGATCAAAAAAATCCATTACTTTATCATTCCCTTGGGGATAAATGTTGTATTGATGTTAGGGACACTTTACCTCTTCTCCTTAACTACCGCACAGCCTAGCTTTTTGATCATCATTTTGGCAGGGTTCTTGTTCATAGTTACCGTTGGTATAACCAGAATATTCTTTTTAGCTAATGTCCAGGAGATCTATGAAAAAAATAATCATTGATACGAATGCGCTGATGGCGATAGGAGAGTTAAATATTGATCTATTTACGGAGATAGATTCTGTCTGCCATTTTAAGTATAAGCTTTATGTTTTGCAAGGGAGCATCGATGAGCTGAAGATGATCATGAAAGACCAACGTGGAAAATTCAAGAGGTCTGCTGCTCTGGCCTTATCGCTCCTGAAAGCGAAAAAAGTAGATATTCTTCCATCTGAAGGAGATGTTGACGATGTTCTCGCTGTCCTTTCTCATCAAGGAGCATTAGTTTTGACACAAGATAGGCAGCTCAAAAGACGATTGATGAAACCGTATTTAACCATCCGCCAGAAGAAAAAAGTAGTGATGATTGAAGGAGATCATTGAGATTATCTTAGTTTTTTCTCTAACAACCTTTTGATGCTTTCCAATTCTTTCTGCAGATGCTGGACTTCTCTCTCCGCTTTTCTGTTGACCTGATAATCATATTTAGCGAATTGCCTGTCACGCTCTGCCTGTCGGTTTTGGGCCATCAATATCACCGGGGCTTGCAGAGCTGCTATCGTGGATAAGCAGAGATTTAGCAAGATGAAAGGATAAGGATCAAACCTATAGATAAGCCAGAGAGTATTGAAGATAACCCAAGCGATAAGAATAGCGATGAAGATGAAGATAAATCTCCAGCTTCCCGCAAACAGCGCCAAACGATCGGCCGCTACTTCGCCAACTGTTCTTTTCTGAAAAAGAGGATGGATCTTCTTGCCGTTAGAAGTAGATGGGTTGTCAGCACCTCTTTTTTCAGCCATAGTTTTGTTAAGTGAAGATTATTTATTAATCTTACTATTTGCTTCTTGGATGATGTATCTCTTATCACAACACTTGAACTATCCAGCAAAAAGCATTTAAAGGAAAGGAAATCTTTGGTGGGAAAGGAGGTATCAACCTATGGTTACGGAATTAAACTCAGGAAATTTTTCTAAGGAAGTGGAGCAGGCAACAACTCCAGTTATCGTAGATTTTTGGGCATCGTGGTGCGGCCCGTGCAGGATGATGGCGCCAACGTTTGCAGAATTGAGCTCTGAATACAAAGGGAAGCTGAAGTTTGCAAAATTGTCAACAGAAGATTACCCAGACATCGCTTCACAGCATAGCATCACTGGTATCCCCTGTTTTATCATCTTCAACAAAGGAGAAGAAGTGGATAGGATCATCGGAGCAGCGCCAAAGGCAGCATTTAAGGCGAAGATTGATACGGTTTTAGGGATGATTTAAATAGTCCTTCATTTAGACTTTAGAGAGAGGTGCACTTCAAGTGTATTTTGGATGTACATATTTAAACATCATCATCAAAAAAATTTGGAAAATTTCTCCAGAACACTGCTTCGCCTAGGCTTGAAGGTTGATTCGCAGGGTAACCTCTTCCGAGGCTTGCGCAGGCTAGCACAGGCAAAGTCTTCATCTAAAGAATACAGAGTTTTGGCGGCAACAACATATCGGCTTGCTGATGCTTGTCAGCAGTTTTATGCAGAAGTTCAGGCTTTACGATCGCCCCACCAATCAACAAAGCAGCTTCAGGAAGGTTTATCTCTGATTGTCGCACAGAGTGAGCAGCTGATCATATTAAGCAAGCAGTTGACTCAACATCTCCAGCAAGGTAATAGTAATAGTTTTCAGCAACAGGTATCCTCTCTTGAAGCGCTATTGCAGCAAACAAAGGAAAAAATAGATGGACTAACGGCTGCTACTGAAGAAGTGTATCCAGGTACCGCTCCCTGCATTCGGGGAGAAGCTCTTCGTATCAGCAGACGTCTCCCAAAAGCAAAAGTCATGCTAGCTGTCCTTCTGCTGGGAGCTGCCGCTTCTTTTTTCAGCGGTTGCGTCAGGCCGACGACGAAGCAGCTTTTAGAGAGCGAAACTTTTCAGGAATTGGTTTCTCTAGAGAAAGTTTCTCACGTCCAGGGCTTGCTAAAGAAAGAACTGGAAAAAAAATATAGTGCTGCGGTAAATCTGCTTCGGCTAGGAGAATATATCATCCCAAAAAACATCTTTAATGCCTATGTAGCTGTTGTTGATGATCGGCCAGGAGTTGCTGCTAGCCGTGCCGGCGCTTTTCTTTTTTTAAATTATTTGAACACCCCCGAAAGGAAGGCAAAATTTCTTTCTGCTTTGCATAATCTTGGTGCAAACTCAGATGAAATACAAGCCTATTTCACTATCTTTACACAAGCAGGGGTCATTGTGTTTAGTACAGTATGCCTTGAAAATAATTCTCTCCTCACCGACTTACCACATGAACGAATGCATCGGGAAATGAGCAAACTTTCTTCTGCTGACCGGAGCTACCTAAAAAATGTGGTCAAACAACTGCTACGAAAAACATATTCCCTTAAAGAAGCTAAAGAGAAAGGAATTATCGGCGCTCAAGATAAGACCTATTATTCTCAGGAATTTCCAGCTGTAAATGAGATGCCGCTAAACCCCATACCCGGGGCAATCACTTCAAAAGTCCATCTTTCTTGGGAGGAGTTTTATACTTATCTGGCGGGAGGACTATTTACACCTTCAACGACAGAAGCTCTACGTCTTGAATACCCTCAGGCTTACCGGATATGGTTAAACATCAAACAAAAAGTTGCCCTTTGATCTTTATATTAAACAAAGACTAAAAAGTACCTTAAAAATGAACAAATACATTTAAAAACTGTAGATATTCTCTGGGCATGATGTTAAAGATAGCCCAAGGAGCAGAAGCGATCATCTATCAGGATAATCAGACAGTCATCAAAGAAAGGTTCAGCAAGAAGTACCGCTTAGCCCATCTTGACGAGTCATTACGGCAGTTCAGGACAAGAAGAGAAGCTAAGATCTTAGGCAGATTAGAAGAGATGAACTTTCCTGCGCCACATCTCCTTCATTTTTCAGACAAACGGATGTCTATCACCATGGATTTTCTTCCCGGAGAAAAGTTGAAAGATGTTTTAGACAAAGGAGATGATTTCCAGCAATTGGGAAGAAAGATGGGAGAAAATATAGGGAAATTACATACTGAAAATATCATCCATGGCGATCTCACCACATCTAATATGATTGTTCATCAGGGCAAATTACGTTTCCTGGATTTTGGGTTGAGCTCTTTTTCAGAGAAAGTTGAAGATAAAGCGGTTGACTTATTTCTCTTGGAGAGAGCTTTAGAGAGCAAGCATCATCAGCTGTATCCGGATATCTTTAACCAAGTCTTAGAAGGCTATAAGGAAAGTAACCCCGAAGCAGAAGAAGTTCTGCAACGGCTGGAACAGGTACGGTCTCGAGGAAGGAATAAACCCAGAAGCTGATTCTTATGGATACAGGTATTGAAGTCAACATAGAAGGAAATGACGCTCCGAGATATGTCCCCACTGATAGAAGGCTTAGCTTACAATATCCGTTGTGGATAGAGCATCTGTATTTTCTACGACAACAGAATCCTAACGTTACCCTGGATCAGGCTATCATGGATTTTAGCGATCATGAACGGAGAGGTAGTCCTCCTTATGGGGTGATCATCGGTGATGAGATTGACAGAAGATACGGCACAGTTATGGCTAGTTGTGACAGCAAATGCGGTGTCGGAAATTGTCCAGGAGAAATAACCTATTGTGCCAAAACAAAAAATGAGATTAAAGCAGAGTTGGGTTTGCCCATCATTGATGGAAATTCATAGTATTTTGTTATCTTTCACAACAAAATCTAAAGCCACTTTGTAGCTATCGTTCCTGGCCCTCTTCTCCCCACGATTGGGCCGTCATCATACATCAATCCGGAAGCAGCCATATTCTCCCGAACCATTCTGGCGCAGGAAAACGTGGCAAGAATACCTTCCGGCTTCAGAACGCGGAACATCTCTTTAAAGAAAGCCTGCTGCCACATCTCCGGAGAAGTTTTAGGAGAGAAAGGATCAAAGAAGATGGCATCAAAATTATTCTCTGGAAGTTGCTTTGATGTTTCCCGGGCATCACCTAAGATGACGTTTACGGAAACATTCCCTTCCTTAAAGGAAAGGTTCTTAGGAGTTAATCTTTTGTAATGCTTGAAAAAAGAGATCGGAGGGTTTACCTCTTGAATTTTTTGGATTATTTGTGGATCAAATTCTAAGCAAATAACATCAATAGGACATTGAGGATACTCTTCCAGAGCTTCAGAGATGGCCATAGCAGAATTATAGCCTAATCCTGAACAGACGTCGAGGATGGTTATTTTTGTTGTTGCGCCGTTACTTTCTTTACTGGTAGTATCTTTTACGTTGTCTTCTTTGATGTTACTCTCCTTGATTTTTCTTGCCAACTCTCTGATCTTACAGGGGATAGCATACTTCTTCAGCGCTTCTTCAACAGCGCCAGTCTGGGAATGGTATGTCTCCTGCACCTGTTCGTTGAGGAAAGTTTCGGTATTGTCAGCAGTGATGATTTTTTTGAGCATATCATAGCAAAATAGATTTTATTTAAAAAACTTCACACCTTCTCCGCCCGTCCTTTCCTCACCAATAAATCAGCAACTTCAGAAAAGATAGTTGTCTCTTCTCCTACTTCAAATGGGCCGTATTCCTTCATGTCTTTCCACATAAAACTAGGCACGGGATGAAGAAACTTAATTTTTGCTGCTGCGGAAAGTGATTTACTAAGAGGGACAGCTGCTTCAGAGGCAGGTTTTGAAGGTGAAGATACTGATGATGCTTTTGCAGGAGGAGAATGGGGATTAGATGGAGAAGAAGGTGAGGAAGGAAAAAGAGAGGAATGGAAAGGAGATGAAGATAAGGAAGAAGATGAAGATAGTGAGGATATACTAGAAGGCTTAGCTGGAAGATCGACGATATCCGGCAATTCCCCTTTAAACAGCTGGTGTAAGACACCTCTCCGAAACATATCAAGTGTTTGTAACGTCTGCTCATAGAACTGCTTTTCCAAACGCAGCATAGAAGAGGTATCAATGATGTCTGACCCCGTACGAGACTTATTCATGGCGATATCCATAATCTTTTTCTCCCTCAACTCATATAACTGCTTGATGATCCTCTTGATACTTCTCAGTTCATATTCCAGCTTATCCCGCTCTCCAACGGCAAAGAAGTCATCGCCTTTCTTCTTGGAATCGATCAAAGACTGTTTTTCCCGTAGATAAGCAACAATATCAACGAAAAAAGAATCGTCTAATTTCTGCAAATCCTCCCTCTTCTTCTCATTGCGAAGGATATCGTACAGAGTTTCTAACGTAATCTTTATTTCATTCATCGATTATCCGAAGAGAGATATCCCTATTGGATATTCCCACTCCCCCATGCCTTCAGAAGAATGGAGCATTTTAAAGCTTATTGTTCTTCCAGCAAATAGATTCCCTATTTAACGATGCAGGCAGATTATTTCACCACCTAGTAGCAATTACCATACAAATGTTTTTAAAGAGCTGTTCAAACCAGAAATGAATGGCAGAAATAGCTTTTCAAACCCTGGGATTTAGAGAACGGGAAGGGGCGCTACAAGTAGATTTATTGCGGCATTTCTCAACGATCATCCCAAAAGAAGACCTTGCCTCTCTTGGTGAATGGAAGATCATTGATGGACACACTCTCGCTCTCTCCGGCAAGGATATAGAGAAAATCAGGACAAAGTTCCTCTTCCTCTTCGACAAACATCTGCCACAACTGAAAACGAAATTAACCGGCAATCCAGCAGTTTATATTCATCAAAATTCCAACATCCCCTTGCTAGGCAATCCTGCTTTCGGTATTGTCTGTAGAGGTTCATCTATCATTGAGATAAAACCGATCACTTCCTGTAATTTAGATTGCGTCTATTGTTCTGTAGGAGAGGGCCTTTCAAGCAAAAAGACGGATTTTGTCATCGAGAAGGATTATTTAGTTGAAGAGTTGAAAGCGATCATTGATTTTGTTGGTGAATCCGTAGAGATCCATGTTGGTGTGCAAGGAGAGCCTTTTTTTTATGTGCCCATGGAAGAATTGCTGGCTGATCTGGAAGAAATGCCTCTCGTCCATACCGTGTCTATCGATACGAATGGAACATTGTTAACAAAGGAAAAAGTTGATCGCTTGTCTGCATTCCAGAAATTGCAGCTCAACCTTTCTTTAGATGCCATCGATGAAACTATCGCAAAAAAGATGGCAGGAACTTCTAGTTATAATCTCAAGCATGTTATGAAGATCATCGCCTATTGCTCCGAGAAAATGCCTCGGCAGCCCATCGTTGCGCCAGTGGTAGTTCCGGGACAGAATGATCAAGAGATGGGAAAGATCATTGAATTTGTGAAAACACTGCCACGGATGCCTATCTTAGGCATTCAGAATTTTTTGCCCTATAAGACGGGAAGAAATCCTACTGCGTCATGGAGCTGGGAGCAATTTTATCATTTCATCAAGGATCTGGAAAAGAGATATGACATTAAATTGCGCTTAAGCGAAGAAGATTTTAAGATCAGGAAAATAAAAGATCTGCCCAAGCCGTTCCAGAACGACGATGTTGTGCAAGCCATCATCAAATGCCCCGACAGATTTAAAGATACTTCCATCGCCGTGGCTAAAGGAAGGATGATCTCCATCCCTAACTGCCCTTTTAAGAAGGACAAGCATGTCACGGTGAAGATAAATAGGGATAAGCATAATATTTTTAGCGGAAAGTTGGTTTAGAAAATATTAAGTGGCAATCTTGCTTGAAATTCTTTCACAAATCTATCCCTTAACCGAGTACTATTCTCTCCAGAACTTTTCCCCCATCTGGAATTGATATCAAAGAAAACAATAACTTTGTGAATGACAACCTTCGTTGTTCCTTGAGGACCTTCATTTCTGTTGATAGTGCCATCAGGATAACGATACGAATCATACTCCGCTTTGTCTAGAGCATAAAACCTAATTTTTCCAATGTTCGTCCCTTGATGAAATATAGTTAAACATTCTTTCTGAACAGTTTTAGCAGTTTCAAAGAAAGGGTCGCTAAAGGTGATGTTATTCAAAGTAGATAAAAAACGTTGTAATTCTGATCTCAATCCCTTCTCTATTTGATGCAAAGGAGTGCCACGTTCACCAACGATAATTGCACCGTTTTTTTTTGCATTATAGACCAATCGTATGCTACCCATCTGTTAAATAAAAACGATATCATTCATAAATCTTCCTAAGAACAAATTCCTTAATCTCCTTCGGCCAGTTCTGTTCGATCTCTGCCAGATACTTCTTACATTCATCCAAGACGTCCTTCCTACAAGAGCCAAACTCTACCAGCTTAACAAGCTCTTCTTTAGCATAGACCGGAACGTGTTTTAGATTCCAAACCTGCATCTTCAGCTGCTCACGGAGAGCATCTTTCTGGTCATGCTCTTCCTTGACTTTCTCTTCCCAGAACTTACTGTAAGAAAACTCTTCCTTTTTCTCCCGAAGAATCTTTTTTCCTTTCTTTAACTCAATCTGAGCAATGACTTGCTGGTGCATCCTTCTCAAAAATTCCTGCTTATCTTCTATTTTTATCACGTCAGAATAACCACCTGCAATAAGACCAAAGGCAAACGGAGAAGGCGTTTTTGTTTCCAGCTCAATGAGGGTGATATCACCAGTATTCACCTTATCGATGATCTGCTGGGCGTGCTCATAATCCATCAAGTCTTCCAACACTTCACGGCGCGCTTCCTTCAATATGGGAAACTGGTCCGAGATCCGTTTGACAGCATTAAACAGGATCTTACTGCTAATGTGCATCCGTCCTGCTTTTTTTGTCCGCCCCATATAGGAACGGAGGATCATCAGGCTTCTGGCAGCGCAATGGCGGAATCTTCGCTGGAGAACTTCGCTTTTTTCGATGGCATTCTCTAAAATCTGTCGGAATGGCTCTGATTTCAGCAATTCAAAAGCTCTCAATACATTAAATGTTTTCTCAGCAGAAAGATAGAAGCCGTTGTCCGTTATCCCCATCTCCACGTCACGATGCTGTGATCGTCCGATAGCATAGCCTAATGCTCTGGATAAACAATCATTGACTCTTCTGCCAAACAGCGTATGGAAAATAACATATAACCTTTCCCTATCAGTATATCGTTCGATGACGATGCTCTTATCAGAAGGGATCTTGCTGAAATAGAACTGCTCATAGAAGAACTGGTAGATGCTGTTGGCGGCCTTCTCATCAACATATAAAAAATCATGGATGAATGTGATGATCTCTTCCTGTATTTTCTCCTCACTTAATGTGGGCTTATTTTTTGCTGCAGAATGAAGGAATTTCTCTTCCATCAATCTTCTGAAGCGATTGATTTCCATCGCTAAATCATACGATAAAGGAAGCATCTCACTGAACCAACTGGGAACGGTAGGCGGTCTATTTACTGAAGTAGAGACTTGAGCTGTCATGCCTCGTGAAAACTTGAACATATAAACATTGCCACCTAACACAAAAACATCGCCTGGCTTTAGTCTCTCGAGAAAACCTTCATCGATCATTCCTACGATCTGCTCGCCAACTTTTACCTGGATAAAGCTCTCTTCGGGGATCGTGCCGATGTTTGTCATGTAAATGACCCGGGCTAATTTTCCTTTCTTGCCTATATTCCCGGACTCTTCATCATACCATATTCTAGCATACACATGACGCTCTTCCAAGGAAACATATTGTCCAGCGAGATATTTGATCAACGAGAAAAAATCGTCCCAGGTAAGGCTATGATAACAAAAGCTGTTCTTGATCGTATGGAACATGGTATAAATATTGGTCACTTCATTGATGGCCATGCCATAAATGTGCTGGGCAAGAACATCCAAGGAATTTTTAGGGATATGCACGCGATCGATCCTTTTTTCCTTTGCTGCTTTCAGGAGAATAGCACATTCCACAAGATCATCACGATCCATGACGATGATCCTGCCTTTCACCGTAGCATGAAGCTGATGGCCGGCTCTTCCCGTCCTCTGAAGGAATCTAGCAACGGATTTTGGGCTGCCTAAGCAGATGACTAAATCAATATAGCCGATATCTATCCCCAGCTCTAAGCTCGTTGACGAGACGACAACTTTCAGTTTTCCTTCCCGTAAATCCTGCTCCGTCTGGAATCTTGCCGATTTTGATAAGGAGCCATGATGAGCAGCGATATGGTCACGATAATCATTCGGAAACATCTCTTTGAGATTATGGACGACACGCTCCGTTGCTGACCTTGTGTTCGTAAAGATCAATGTTGTTTTATGCTGTTGGACAAGCTGATGGATCGTTTCGTACATCTTCTTGTGCTTTAACATATAATCATCATCGACTAAGCTTTTGACGGGGGAAATAACTTGAAGATCCATATTCTTTTCAAACTGCACATCGACGATCTTACAGTTCCTCTGCTCTTCCCCATGATAGCCGACTAAGAACGCAGCAATATCTTCTAAAGGAGCGATGGTGGCAGAAAGACCGATCCTGGTTATGGCTGGAGATAGCAGCAGCAATCGTTCCATGGTTAAGCTCAGGTGAACACCCCGCTTATTTTCTGCCAAGGAATGTATTTCATCAACGATCAGCCAAGCTGTCTGCGTCAGATAATTTTTAAATTTAGGAGAATTGATGACGATGGCCAACGATTCAGGGGTAGTGATCAAGATGTGCGGTGGAGTTTTCGCCATCTTTGATTTTTCATAAGCAGTCGTATCGCCAGTCCTTAACCCTATCCTTATCCCTAATTTTTTGCCAGCCAACTCTTCAATCTGCTGTAATGGCTCTAGTAAGTTTACGGAGATGTCGGTGGATAATGCTTTGAGTGGCGAGACATAAACGCAATAGATCCTATCTTCCAGAATACCTTTCTGGGAGCAATCAATAAGTTCATTCAGAACACTGAGGAAGGCAGTCAACGTTTTTCCGCTGCCGGTTGGTGAGGAAACAAGAATATTTTCTCGGCAGTGGATGGGATAGACAGCAGAAAGCTGGGCTTCGGTGAATGTTTTGAATTTGTTGAAGAACCATTGGTTGACGAGAGGGTGTAAAATAGATTTAAGATGAATTTCCTTGTTTGGCTCTTTGACATATTCGATCATGGGGTATACTCTTTGTTTATCATAGAAACGAAGATGATAGTAGTCATTCTGGAGGCTATTTTATAATGGTTTTGGAGGATATTTTGTAATGATTCGAGATATCTGCTTCCTGCTTTTTCAAGAGTAAAATTTATAATCTTTTGGGGGTTATATATTTCATGAATCTCCTCTTTATCTGCAACCAGAATGAAAATAGAAGTAAAACCGCTGCGGAATTGTTTAAAGACACATGTAATACGAAATCGGCAGGTCTTTATTCCAAACAAAAAGTTTCCAGGAAGGATATTTCCTGGTCGGATGTAGTAATAGTCATGGAAGAAGAGCAACGAAGCGAGATAGCTAAACGTTTTCCGAAAGAATATCTGCAAAAGCGCATCCTTTCTTTTGATATTCCCGATATTTATCATTATAACAACCCCACATTGATTAAGGAATTGAAGGCAAGGTTCAACAAATTCAAGGAATGTTTAGTTTAGCCATTCCTCAAACTGCTGCTTGGCGTCTTCTTTTGATGCAAAAAGCTTTGTCTCAGCAACTTCCATTTCAGCTAATCGCCTCGTAACCTTATAGATGATATTCCCAGTATCATGGATTTCTATTATGGAGACTTCCCATTTCTTCAACGGATGTTTTTCTGTTCTCATGCTCTATCTCCAGCTCATCGTAAGGGCTTTTCACTGTCAGCATATTCGGCGCAGCCATGTGCACATAGATCATCGTCGTTTCCACTTTGCTGTGCCCTAGGAGAGGCTGCAGTTCCGTAACCGCATAGCCGTTCTGGATCAGATGCGTGGCAAAAGAATGCCGTAAGGTATGGGGATGGATGTTTTTTGTTATCGTTGACTTTCTTGTCGCTTCCTGGATAATCGCTCGCAGGGAGGAAGCTGAATATTGCTTTTGTCGATTGCTGCAGAAGAGAAAGTTTTCAGAAGTCAATTGTTCATCTTGAATCAATGTAAGGAGCTTTTCTTTTAATTTCAAGGGTATGATGAATGGACGATCTTTCCTGCCTTTTCCTTGACGCACCCAGCCGTAATTCTGCTCAAAAGCTATATCCTTGATTTTCAGATAAAGCAATTCACTTACTCTCATTCCTGTTCCGTACATCAGCTCAATCATCAATAGGTGTTTGGAATTCTTGATGTTGGAAAGGAGATCAACCAGTTCTTCCTTCGTTAAAAATTCTGGTAATCGTTTTGCTGTTTTTGAAAACTGAATGTTGACTGTTAATTTTTTGTGCAGGACATGTTCGTAAAAGAATTTGAGGGCATTCAGGTGAACATTGAGAGTATTCGGACAAGTTAAGAATTTGTCGAGATAATTCCTTATCTCTTCTTTAGTTATGGTTTTCAATTCTTTATGATGAACATGATGCAGGAATTGCTGAATACAATGAGCATAGGTTTGAATCGTTCTGGGGCTTAAATTCCGCCTTAATCCTTCTTTTTGCAGTTGTTCTATGAGCATTTTTGTAGAGCGGGTATATTATTCTAGGTGACTAGTGTTGTAGTTTATTTCTGCTTTTCATTAACACTGTCATCTGTTCTATAGCTAATTGGTTCAGCTTTTCTAGACGTTTAGCTTTTTCTAATCCTTCCCTTATAAAGAAGGCATTGAAATTCTCTAAATTGGAAAGACAGATCAACTGGGAAATCTCAGCATAATCACGCATATTTCCCTCTACCTTAGGATTCTTATCTCTCCATTCTTTAGCCGTTAATCCGAATAAAGCTAAATTTAAGATATCAGCTTCAGTGGCATAAATTAACTTTTCTTCACTTCTAGAAATCTGCTCTGGGATTAGATGATTTCTTATTGCATTTGTGTGAATGTGATAATTAGTCTTTGCTAGACTTCGTTTAAGGTCCCAGTCTAAAGATTTTCTCTCACTTTCTTCAGTTTTTAAGCGTTGGAATTCTTTTATTAAATAGAGTCTGAACTCAGCAGATATCCATGAAGCAAATTCAAAAGCTATATCCTTGTGAGCATATGTTCCGCCTTGATTACCTGATTTGGAGATTATGCCTATTGAATTTGTTTTCTCAATCCATTTTTGGGGTGCTAATACGAATGCGTTACTTCCTGCTTGTTTTAGAAAGGAGTCGAATTCGACCCCTTTGAAAAATGGATTATTAATTTGTTCCCATAAACCTAAGAATTCTAGGGTACTTTTGCTTCTAAGCCAATTTTTAACTACATCTTTTGGTTCATCGGGATTTTTATATCTAGCTATGTCTGTCAGACAAATATAATCCTCTTTGTTTAGGGTGAACAATTCAATATCTTTATCTAAAACTGTTATTTTATTCATTGTATCTTCAAATTTAAGAGAGTATATAAGCTCCATCCGCAGTTGTCCAGTGCGGGAGTGGCTATCTTTTAAGCCTTAAAAGTAGAAAATTTCTTAGTTTTAGCCTGTAGAAGCACTCGCCAAGCCTTCTGTCTAGTGACTTGGTGGTTTAGGCTCGTTCAGACCTTCAGTTTAACCTTTTTTGTTTTCTTTAATGGACTCAAAAAATGAGGAAACTACCCCATTTTTGAGCAGAAATATGATAGTTTTCATATTTCTTGCTTGAGAGGCATATTGTTCTTTTTGTTTTTCAACTAAAAACCACATAAGCTCGTCTTCGCCTATTTTAGTTCAAAAAACCAAAAAAGGTGAAAACATGAAAGAACAAGTGATTAAAACCAACCAAGAGATCATAGACAAGCTTTGTCAGGATATGCGCATCATAGCTGCATATGGAAATATATCTCCTTCCTTAAAGAAGCGCCTCTACTCCGCTCAATACTGGGCAAACTATATGATGGGGATAAACAATTCCCTCATTCAGGAGAATTGGGGCAAATAATGTCTCTTTTCTTCTTTTTGATAGTAACGGATTTTTGATTTATGGGCTTCAGAATTCTTTGTTTTAGGCCTTTATGAGCGATAAATGGGAGATATGCGCTTATATGGTGTTATGTGCAATTGAGAAAGGACTTTTACATAAATTATAGAGCAATCTCCTTATCTCTTCTTTAAACAGATAGAATTTCGGCACTTTAGAACAATCCCGTAAACCATCGCCACAGTTTTTCAAAAAAGCCTAATTCTTGGCATGTTGCTTGACCTAAACCTGGACTCTTTGGATCAAATCCTGCACAACATTCTTCAAATTGAGGAAAAACTGTTTCTCCTTTTTGACGGCAAGAAATTTCTTTTACATATTCCTGTCCACACGTTCCATCAAGAAATGCATTTGCATCACACTTTTCTCTATCATCAAACACACAGAATCCCTCATTAGTTTCTTGGTTATAATTATAAGTGTACCCCTGATGTTCACAATATGACGGCTGTGGTTCCATTGACGCTAATGTACTTGAGGTCATTAACACAAAAACAACAAATAACAGGAATATTTTCTTCATACTCACAGATAAATCAAACATCTATTTAAAGATTCTCATAACTTCAACTCCAATTAAAACTAAATAATCAATAAAGATTGTGTTTGCTAAATCTTGTTCTTGTTTTTGCTAAACTTCTTGCCGTGCCGAAATTCATCAATTCTGTTACTTAGAAGAGGAGATTGCTACGTCCTTTCTCAACTTGCTCCGCTAACGCTCCGCACCCCTACATAAAGTAGGGGGCACATAACATCGTTAACTTCAATTTTTCCCGCGCTTTCGTAGAACTACTTCCTTCTTTAACATGACACTATTAGAGAAAATTCCGCCACATTCCTTCCCAATTTCGATGAAAATTGAAACTATAACAATGTTTATATAGAAGACAATCTCTCATTAGAGCATGAGACTAACGAGAGGAACAACTATCTCTTTAATTTTTGTTGCCTTAGTCGTGATATTACAAATATGGTATGCAACAACTTCAGCATGTCCAGCAGATACGGTTTCTAAATTTCAATGTTGGGGACCAAGAGGGATTAATTTTTGGGGTTTAAACATTAACATAGGATATGTTAAGACACAATTGTTTACTACATTGTTTGTGCTAGCTATTGCTTTGGTAATCCCTATAGTCGTCAGTAAAATCAAAGTTGATAAACCAAAAGAAAAATTAGTTAATCTGGGGCTGTTCTTATTCTCAATATTTTACATAGTAACTTCATTATTTATTTTATTTTCCCAAATGGGAATTAAGTACTAATTGTGCCCATACACCATTATTCTTTCTTTTCTTTGTGCCCGTAACTTCTCACTTGGTCAATAATCAACTGTAACATTCTAGTTATATACTCTCTAAAATTCTCCTTATCAGCTTCTTCCAACGTCATATAATACTCTTCTCGTTTCTCAAATGGAATAAAGAACATCGGATAACCATTCTTCATCAAAATCCAGTTCATTATTGTCCGAGAAGTCCTGCCATTTCCATCTTCAAATGGATGAATCCAGGTTAGTTTAGCATGAATCATTGTAGCCAACTCAAATGGATGCAATTTGTGCTTATTGGCACTATACCATTTGTACATATTCAACAAATGCTTCTTTACCTCTTCGTTTGGAGGAGGAACATGCTTCGAACCTTCAATTTGAACATCAAAAAATCTAATTCTTCCCCCATAAACAACACCAGTGTTTTTAGTTAAAATACCATTTACTTTCTCTAATAATCTGTTGTTTAGTTCTCCTTTATACTCCTTCAAGAATTCTAAACATTCTTTCCCATTAACGGCTTCGTGATAATCAGAAGCTCGTACACCTGAGGGGAGGACTTTATCTTTGAGAATAAGAGCTGTTTGCCTTAGAGTAAGCCTGTTTCCCTCTATAGCATTGCTATGGTAGGTAAACCGAATAACAAAATCATCATAGAGCTTATTTTTGAGGCTTTCTGGGGTTTTCCTTAACCACTCTTTGTAGCCTTCTTTAAGATCCTGAAGTGTTTCAGCATCTTCCTCACCAAGAAAAGAATATTCTGATTTTTTCAGCCCTTCCTGTTCAATTTGCTTTTCAATCTGTTCTGCGTACTTCTGAATTTCTGATTTTGTCGGTTTTTTATCTCCAATATATACTCTAATTTTTTTCCATTTGTTGATAGCAACCCTAATATTTTTAGTGAGGTAATAATATTCTTTTTCCCCTCGTTTTATTATCTCAACGTATGTCATAAGAGATGTATGGGCACATAACTATTTAAAACTTTCGTTAAAAAGTGCACTTACAACTGTGGCGGAATTTTCTCTAATAGTGTCATGTTAAAGAAGGAAGTAGTTCTACGAAAGCGCGGGAAAAATTGAAGTTA
>DATDXI010000036.1:0-25242 GCA_035289385.1 Candidatus Nanoarchaeia archaeon
CATCGCCAAGAGGTGAGTTCAGCTAATAGCTTCGTCAGAAAAGAAAACGAGGCGATTTTTATCCGCAAAATCAGTGGGTGATGCTAAGCTTTACCAGTTTACAAAATCGCCTGAACTCACGGCGAAGAAGATGAAGCAAAAATTAAATTAGCTAAACAAATACCTTTCATCTAATTCTTCTCGGCTGATACATC
This sequence comes from Candidatus Nanoarchaeia archaeon, assembly GCA_035289385.1. GTDB lineage: Archaea > Nanobdellota > Nanobdellia > Woesearchaeales > GW2011-AR9 > JACOZM01. Next base: position 195 of record DATDXI010000036.1, read on the forward strand.
ACTGCCTCAGGATATCGTTGGCAGAGAACATCTATTTTTGCTGCTACCTGTTCTATCTGCTGATAAGCATTTCCTACTAAGGCTCCATGTTCCTGCAAGATGCGATTTATTCTCTCTTCTGTTATGTCATGGCTGGAAAATAGTTGATCATAGGCAAGATGATATGCTAATCTTTGCTCTTGACCCTCTCTCATCCGCAACGCTTCAGCGACAGCATATCTTTTGATCGTAGCATGCGCTTCTTCTCTTCCTATGCCGGCATCAATAGCAGCTGCAAGAATTTGAGTTGTTGCCAGAAAAGGAAGATAGCGGTCTACTTCCCTGCTGATTACCTTTTGATAAACACCCATCTCTGTAAGCACGGTGAGTGTTGCTTCACTCGTGCCATCAATCGCATAACAAACATCAGGGATGATCACTCGCCTGACGACAGAATCAGATACATCCCCTTCAAACCATTGATCGCCTGACAGCTGAGCTGCTCCTCCTTGATACATCCTTAATAATTTCATAAATCCACTAATCCGCTCAGACGTACGCGTATTCATCTTATGAGGCATGGCGCTTGATCCTACTTGCCCTTCCTGGAATCCTTCTGTAACAAGTTCATAGCCAGACATCAGTCTCATGCCCAGAGCAAAGTTGCTGCAGGCTGATCCCAACTGAACAAGATGAGATACTAAAGAGGCATCTAATGATCGGGGATAGGTCTGTCCTGTTGCCTGCAACGTTCTTTGAAACCCAAGATGTTCAGCAACATGCTGTTCCAGCAGCTGCACTTTTTCTTCAGAGCCTAGCAATGTAAGCATGCTGGCCTGTGTTCCTACAGGCCCTTTTATCCCCCGCAGAGGATATTGTTCCAGAAATGATTGAAAGCTAAGGATGTTCTCATATAATTCTTCCGCCCACATGGCAAATCTCCTTCCTAACAGCGTCAATTCTGCAGGTTGGTTATGGGTACGCGATGGTAATTCGATAGAAGCGTATACTCTCGCCTTCTCTGCAAGACCTTTTGCAACAGCGATGTATCTTCTCAAGATAATCTCTCCTGCCTTTTTGATCTGCATCTGCTCAACATTATCCGTCAGATCGCGGCTGGTTAGTCCTTGATGAAGATATTCTCCTGCACTAGCTGCTTCAATAAAAGCCTGAATTTTTGCTTTAACGTCATGTCTTGTCACTCCTTCTATCTCTGCTATTCTTGCTAGGTTAATATTTGATTTAGCCCTTTCAAACTTTGCGATCTCTTCTTCAGGAATACTCATGCCTAATTGACGCTGTACTTTCATGACGGCAATCCATAATTCGCGCTCCGCCAAAATTTTCCCTTCTTCTGAAAAAATAGCATTTATTTCTGGTGTAGCATAGCGCTGGGATAAAATATTTTTATTTGTTATTTTCTTTTCTTTTATCTCCCAATTATCCTCCCGAACTTCAATCAAGCCTCTTGCCGGAGTAACGGAAAGATATTTGAGCTGCGCTGTGGGAATAACGCGTTGCAGTTCGGCATTGATAAACTGCACGACTACTCGAACTTGTTCTGGCAACTGCTCATACGTCTGGCAGGCACGAATATCTTCTTTCCATCCTGGAAAAACACGATATTCTGGACGACAGCGGCGGATTACTTCAGGGTCAGCAGGAAGTTCAGTATATGTTATGCCATTCTCAGGATCAACATAATGGGTGCAGACTTTGACAACATCTGACCCGGAAAGCATATCTAATTTTGAAATGACAAAACCTGTTGGATTATTAAGATGAATATACGTTCTTCCTTCTACTAAATCAAACCAGCCGACCATCCGCTGTCTGCCAGTAGTTGCTCCAAATTCCACTTCTTTCAATACTTCCGTCAGATCCCTTTCGCCAACAGCAGCTTCACCAGGCTGGATTTCTGTCGTATAGATGTGCCAGCCCACTTTGGTCCCATAGATCTTGAAAACAAGAAGACGCTCCGGAATATCTTCCAGCTGTATGCCGGTGCTTAAAGGGATCTCTGACAATAAGGTGTGAGAACTGGTTAGGCTGCCTCTCCCCGTTTGAATCCCCCAACGTTTATCTAAATTAGCCCCATTCGCTCCCTCAAAGAGGAGAACACCTCCTTGGCTCTGGATATACCGCAGCCGTTGGCGCATATCGACGATCTTTGCCCTATATTTCTGACCATGCGCCCAGTATTCATCAACGATGGTATCGACAGAGAAGGCAACTCTACCTTGGTCAAAGGCTGTTCTATCAATAAATCGTGTATAATCCAGCTGCTCTCCCATCAGAAGATGTGCTTCTAAGAGAACTTTTTTAGCCCGACGCTCTTTCCTTGATATTTCTGTAAGGATATCTTGAAACGAACTTGTGTCAATGCCATAGACTCCCACAATTATTCGTGTCATTGTTTCTAAGCTTCGTTCTACAGCAATCCTGAATCGTGATTTATCTCCTAAAAAAAGATAAGGATGCAATGCTGTACGATCAACTTCAGAGAGGTATGCTGGGCCGATGCCCCGGCCGGTTGTTCCCGTCTCCTGAACCGGACGTCCAGAATCAGCCATATTTTGGGCAAAATCAAGAACGCGATGATAAACGAGGCACATGATGGCGCTGCTATCTATCCATAACCTTTCCTCTGCCTTGATGCCAAGACGGTAATTGATGTCCATATTTTCATGGGCTAATTGCTCAAAGTCAATGATGACTCCTCTAGAAATATTCAGCTGGACATCGGGGAAAGCAACACCTGAAGGAAACAGATGAGTTGCTAATGTCACTTGATCAGCGATGGCAGTTGGACAGTCTTTTCTCTTGATCACTAGTGTATGCCCGGCATTGTTTCCCGCCTGGAATCGTATCACATGAAGAGGCAAGGCTTGGCCTGTCCGCTCAAATTCTTCCAGAAATGAAGCGATGATGGTATCGATAACTTTTCCTTTAGATTCATCTCCTGTCTGGCCGCCATGAATAGCTATGTTTCTTATCTTCATTCTGGTATGAAAGGATCTGATCTTTCATTTATAACATTTCTTCTCCTTTAGGCTATAGGTTAAACGGAACAGATAAGAAGAGAAAAAAGGAGAAGGAACAACAGAATACACAGTCGTTATTTGGTGTTGCTCACTTCAAAACTAAATACCTACACACCATCAATAACTTTATATACTTCTGGAAGCACTGCTGTTCGTTAAGGGTGTGTATAACCCAGCAAAAGGTGAGATTATGGAAGTGCGCAGGAGCAGGACCTGTGAAAAATGTAAAAATACTGTACCGCTGGACAGGGTAAGGCTCTATCCAAGAGACAATGAGCGTAACTGGCTGTTATGTGATACCTGCTGTGAAGCTCTCCGAAGCAAGGGTGATGAGAAAGTATCCAATAAAGTAAAGCCTATCACCAATGAGCTGACAGCAAAGAATTTGAAAGCTGCTAAAGAGCCGTTATCTTCAAAAGGAGTTTCTGATGGAAAAGAACAGATGTTCTGCGCTCGCTGTAAATACTCATTCCAGACCGATCCAGCTAAGGCTATGGTAGCAAAAATTTATAATTGCCCGTATTGCGGGAAATCAGATAAGATCTATGACCGTCAAAGCGGCAGGCAGATCGTCGAAGAGGAGCCGTTGAATAGCGGGATGACCAGTCTATTGTCAGGAGGCTCTGTCCGAAGAGGGAGAGGATAAAAGAATCATCAAGGAGGTGAGACTATGGCTGAGTGCGATTTCTGCGGTGAGGAAACAAAGAAAGTCTGTGATGAATGCGGCGGATGCAAAGGATGCTGTGAATGTGAGAATTAGTTCTGGAATTATATTATTGTTTTTTTGTTATTTTTATAAGGATTTTTGAAGGTTACTTTTTTAAATAATCAGCGATTCTCCATGAGAATATGAATCTCCCTGACATCTATGACCCCAAAGAAGCAGAACAGCGCTGGCAGAAGTACTGGGATGAGCATCATATTTATGCATTTGATCCTCATGATAAGAAGCGAGAGATCTATTCTATCGACACTCCTCCGCCAACGGTCAGCGGAAAGATGCATTTAGGACATGCCTTCAGCTATTCTCAGGAAGATTTTATCGCCCGTTACCAGCGCATGAGAAATAAAAATGTTTTCTATCCTTTCGGCACGGATGATAATGGTTTAGCCACGGAAAAGCTGATTGAAAAGACCAAAGGCGTCACGTCAAAAAAGATGGATCGAGATGAATTCATCAGCCTCTGCGTAGAAACATTGAAAGACATCCGGCCAACATACCTTCAGGACTGGAAACGTATCGGGATGAGCTGTGATTTTTCTATCTTTTATTCCACGATCAACGAGCATTCCAGAAGGATCTCTCAGCGCTCATTTCTCCAGTTGTATCAAGCTGGACGGATCTATCAGGAGAAAGCTCCGATTATCTTCTGCCCTGCCTGTAAGACAGCAATCGCCCAAGTGGAGATGGAAGATGTGGAGAAGAAAACGACACTCAATTACATCAAAGCAAAGATGGAAACGGGAGAATATATTATCTATGCTACAACAAGACCGGAACTTCATCCAGGCTGTGTTGGCATTTCTGTAGATCAAGAAGGGGCTTATGTTACCGTTGAAAGAAATATGGGAACTGCAGGGAATACAGGAAAGATAGGAAATACAGAAGAAAAGTGGATCATCAGCAAAGCAGCTGTTGAAAAATTACAAGCAGAATTTCCCATGAAGATCGTCAAGGAATATTCAGGGAAGCAATTGCTTGGTAAAAAAGTCCATATACCTTTCGCCCAGCAGCCTGTTCAAGTGAGCCATGACATCTCGGCAAAGACAGAGTATGGGTCTGGGATCGTTTTCTACTGTACGTATGGTGGCTTAGACTGTGTCGAGTGGATGGCCCGTCATCCGGAAGTAAAGCCAGTCCTAATCATGGATGAAAGTGGAACATATAATGAGAAATCACCCTATCGTGGCTTGAGATCAGAAGAAGCGCGGCAGAAAATCCTGCAAGACTTGGAACAGCAAGGTGTCCTGATCAAGAAACAGCCGCTGACTCATGCGGTTAATGTTCATGAGCGCTGCTCGACAGATATCGAATACGTGGCAACAAAACAATGGTTCATCAAGTATCTGGATCTCCGAGAAAAGTTCTTGGCAGCAGGAAACAAGCTGAACTGGTATCCAAAGCACATGAAGACCAGATATGACAACTGGATCAAAGGATTGAAATGGAACTGGTGCATCTCCCGACAGCGCCATTTCGGCGTGCCCATGCCAGTATGGTATCACCGAAAAACAGGAGAAGTTATCCTGCCAACAGAAGATCAGCTTCCGGTAGACCCTCTCAAAGATGTACCTAAAGGATATGCTCGTGAAGATGTCATTGCAGAGAAAGATGTTTTAGATACTTGGGCAACTTCATCGATGACACCACAATTAGCCATAGAGCTCTTTGATGATCCTGCATTAAGAAAAAGATTATTTCCCATGAGCTTACGCCCACAGGCGCACGATATTATCACATTCTGGCTATTCAATACTCTTGTCAAGTCACAGCTTCATTACCAGCAAAATCCATGGAAAGATGTCGTCATCTCCGGCCATGCTCAAGACCCTCATGGGAAAAAGATGTCCAAGTCAAAAGGAAACATCGTAGAGCCGCAGGAGATGGTGGAAAAATTTTCTGCAGATGCGTTGCGCTTCTGGTCAGCAGGATCAAAGTTAGGTGATGATCTTCCATTCCAGGAAAAAGATTTGATGACGGGCAAGAAATTTACCAATAAGTTATGGAATGCTGCTAAATTCAGCTTGACTCATCTGGAAGATTATGCTCCAGGAGAAGCAACGGAAGTATTTGACCGCTGGCTGCTCAGCAAGCTGCAGAAGCTTATTCGCCTTAGCACGGAAGCTTTTGAGCAATATGAATTCTTCAAGGTAAAGACGGAAACAGAAAACTTTTTCTGGCACACATTCTGTGACTATTACTTGGAGATCGTCAAAGATCGGCTGTATAATCCTAGCATTCGAGGTGTTGACGCCAGGAAAAGCGCGCAGCAAGGAGTATATGAAGCGCTAATAACCATCCTCAAGCTCATGGCACCGATCATGCCACATATCACAGAAGAGATCTACCAGTTGTACTTTTCAGGCAAGGAAAAGAAAAAGAGTATTCATCTCAGCTCTTGGCCGGTCATGGAAGAGCGTTACATCGATGAGCAGGCAGAATTGATCGGCGATTTAGGGATCGATATCATCAGTTCGGTAAGAAAATGGAAATCAGAACAGCAGATGTCGTTGAAAGAAGAAATAAATTCACTTGTTGTAGTGAGTTCAGAGAAAGGATTTGCTGAGATGGTACAACACATTGAAGGCGATTTACGTGCTGTTCTTAACGTGAAGAAAATATTGTTTACCGGTGCAACTTCTTTAGAGACGGAAAGGTTTGGGGTTAAGGTAGGGGTTGTGAGGTAGAGAGACAGAAACCACCACAACATTTATATAGTAACTTATAGTTTCTATGTAGTAACTTAGTATTACTATGGCAACTTTACCACCGAAAGAACGGGAAACGGTACTTCTTTTGTTGAAAGATTATACTACTTTTTATAATGCTAATTCTATCAGCAAAATCCTTCAGATAAGCCATGTGGGGGCGCAAAAGATCTTGAAGCGGCTTCTTCAGCAGAATATAGTAATCAGCAGAACCATCGGAAAATCTATCATCTACAAGCTTAATTTTGCCGATGATTATGTTCATTCTCTCGTTGTCTTCCTCCTTGCTGATGAGGCTAATCATTTCAAACGATGGAAAGAAGAATTTAAAGAACTTTTTAAGAAAGATAGGGTAGTCTTGCTATTCGGCTCAAGCGTTAAAGATTATGCGCATGCTAATGATATCGATCTAATGATCGTACTCCAAAATAAAGAAGTTACAGAAGTAAACGCTATCCTGAAGAAAAAAGAAGAAGTACTTCCAAAAAAGCTTCACGCCATTAAATTAAACCATCAAGACTTATTGGAAAATGTTAAAAAGAAAGATAAAGCCTTTGTAGATATCATCAAAAATGCAATTATCCTTTATGGACAGGATAAGTATGTGGAGATAGTAAAGCATGTCCCAAGCCTCTAAACATGTTGAATGGTGTTTGAATAAAGCCAAGAAAGAGATTGAAGAGTGTACAAAATTAGGCAAAAGGGCCAAACATAGAGGGTTATTGAGAAGTAATCCCAATCTGGAGGAAGCTAAAAAGCATCTTGCCAAAGCGGAGCATAATCTGGAGGGCATAACAACCTTCAGAGAAGTTGGATTTTCCGATTGGTCAATGTCTGCTGGATTCTATTGTATTTACCATTGTTTCCTTGCCATTGCGGCAAAATTTGGATATGAATCCTCAAATCAGACCTGCACTATCGCACTCATGAGATTTTTCAATGAGAACAATACCATCAAGCTTGATGAAAAATTTATCAAGTTATTAAACTATGAAGAGATGAGAGAGAATAGCATCATAGACTTAAGAGAAGACTACACCTATGGGGTACAAATATCCGTAAAAGACGAAGCAAAAATTAACGACATCAAAAAGACCTGTAAAGAACTAGTAGATATCACAAAAGAGATTATTTTCAAATAATTATCTTTTCCTTCTATATGCCAATCACTAAAACTTCCCTTTCTCCACCAGCTTCTTCATCCGCTTCACGAAATCATCAGCTTCATAATAGTATTTATCAAATTGCTGACCCGATATTTCCTTGATCTCTCGATGAGTGATGGCTTTGCTTAGTTCATAGAACTTTCGCATGGTGTCAGAATATTTTTTCTCCAGAAGCTTATTTTTGACGTAGACTTTCTCTAAAATATCTGCCACATGCTCAGGAGTAGGAGGAATCTGGTCCTTGCGCATCAAGGCGGCATGCGCAGCATCGATGACTGCCCAGTATAAGTCTAATGTCGCTTGAAGGATATGCCATCGTGAATTAAGTAAGGTCATCGGAGCACGGCCATAGTAACGCCATACGGATTCTTCCGACGGACGAATCTTTCCCATCCTCAACAACCTCTGCAATGGACTAAAGAAACCCGAATCGATCAAGGCAACACCGTCCCTCAAGATATTCACCACGACAGGATCACCGGATTTGGTATGTTCCCAAAATGAGGTATAGGTCATCGAAGTAACATGTAATTTTGTAGATATCTCTGCAATAAGATTTTCTACAATAATCCTATACCCTTCAATCAGCTCGGGGGTCATCTGATAAGAAGCGTCATCAGCTACGACAAGAACGTCAATATCGCTGTTTACGGTCGTCTGTTTCCGGCTGGCGCTACCAAATAAAGCCACGCCTAAGAGAAAATCACCCAGCTCTTTCTTTAGCCGCTGGGCAAACCTCTGTGCTATTTTGAGGTCGTCCGTAGGATATTTGTGGATATTCTCATCCTCTTTTTTCCGTATGGCAAATTCCATGGCTTTATCCTTTATTATAAAGAGCTGATTCTAAGAGCGTTATTAAGCTTTTTTAACTATTCTGGAGTAGATTATCAACAGATTATCAGAAGATTTTGAGAAAAACAGGCACTACTAAAAGATACAATAGGACGGCGCAAAGGATAAAAGAACTAGATACTTTTTGATGATAACAATTTTCCAGAAGTAGCGACGGCAACTATCTGTTTAACCATATAAATATTTATAAATCAATTCTGAACATCCTTTCTTGAGGGTGAGATTATGTTGAGGGATGATAGTTTGAGGAATATTGTTAATACCACCATTCCAAAGAGTATGGTAAACGGTAGGAGTATGATAAGTAATATGATAGGTAGTCTGATATTTTCTAGTCCAAAACAGCATGAGGTGAGCGGTTATGGAGCAAAAGCATATTGATGAGATCGATGAGTCATTTCTAGGAGAAGAATTCCTTGACGAAGATGATGTCACGATTGAAAGAGTGAAAGCTGAGCCGAAGAAAAAGGCAGGAGCAAAAAAAGAGAAGATAGCACCAAAGAAAGCATCAAAAATGGTCGCTGATGAAGAAGTGAAGGTCACGATTATCCATGATGATAATGAGCCATTGGAGACAAGTCTCCCACCACAGCCAAAAGTAAAGGCTGAAGAGAAGATGAGCTTCAAAAAGGACGATTTCAAGAAAGAAGAGCATAAAGCGACGGCTCAACTAAATGATCCTTGGGAAGAAGAGGCTGATGAAGGCTTCTTTAAGGATGCATCAACGTGGAAAGCGTTGACAGGGATTGCTGTTGTTTTGTTGTTGTTATCGATCTTTACCCAAGGATTTCAGTTTTCGGAAGGAGCTGTTTCTGCAGAATTAACCAAGGCAGAAGCAGAAGCAAAAGTGCTTCAGTACGTCAACGGAAACTTGCTACGCCCGCCGTTCTTAGCGGAAGTAGAGCAATCGCAAGAGCAGGAAGGACTTTATAAAGTAACGTTGAGTGTTGCTGGAGAGAGTGTTGATTCTTACCTTACTAAAGACGGAAAATTATTTTTCCCACAAGGTTTTGAAGTTGATGTGCCATTAGGAGGCGCTGAAGCAGTTGTTGAGGGAGCAGAACTGGAAGAAGGAGCTGTTGATGGATCTGCAGATTCAGTTCAGGCTGATCCTGAGCAGGAAGAACTAGTAGCAGAAGAAACGACGGATGATCCTGCTGAAGAAGTGGAACAGACGGAAGGTACTGAAGAAGGGGTTTCTGATCAAAATGAAGAAGTCGCTGAGGAAGAAGTGGTTTTCGAGGAACCAGTTCAAGAGACAGCCCCTAGTGCAGATGCACCAGAAGAACAAGCTAATTCCGCTGATGCTGTTCAGCTCTCCGTGCAAGCAAAGAAATGGCTCTTCACTCCGCAGCAGCTTACTGTTACGAGAGGAACAGCAGTACAATTAACGATTGTTCCGAGCAGCCTTGACTTTACGTTTGCCATCCCAAGATTAGGAGTTGAGCAAGCGGTAAAAGGTTCCACGACCGTTACGTTTACTCCTAACGAGCCAGGAACATATGAGTTCACCTGCAGCAGCTGCGAAGAATGGAGAGGGATGACCGGAACATTGGTTGTGGAATAGATTTTTTGTTTTTCTCTTTTTTTTCTTATTGTTTTGTGGTATTTGTTTAGCATCATTAGGTCAAAATTCAATAAATAAACTATTTTGACGAGCGTCGCGAGGGGTTGCTCCTGTGGCGTGCGAGCAATCTCGCTTTGCTCGCTTGCAAGTCACTGGAACGCAGCTCTATTAAGAACTACGTCGAGAATTTTGAAGCAAGAAATTAATTCATTAATTTCTGCTCAGAAATACGATATTTTTCGTATTTCTTGAAATGCTAAACAAATACGTTTTGTGTTTTCGTATTGTCTGGCGATATTTTATTTTTTATTGTTGTCTGAAAGATCATTGTCTGGAATCATCTTCTGTATTGCTGATTCCATAACATTTTTAAGGAGAGTTTATGTTGCTGAATGGAGAAACATTGAGGTGAAATAATGACATTAGCAAACATCCAGCAATTCTTGACGAAACTTGCCCCCTTGGCAAACTTAAGCAAGAAAGATCTTCAGCTGTTAGCAACCCCAGAACATGTCTGGAAAGCAGAATTGGAAGTGTCTGGCAAGAAATATCCCGCTTACCGAGTGCAGTGGAACTCTGCCCGAGGGCCATATAAAGGAGGGATCCGCTTCCATCCAGGTGTTGACATCGACGAAGTGTCATCATTAGCCTTCTGGATGTCCATCAAGACTGCCGTAGCAGATCTGCCATTAGGCGGGGGAAAAGGAGGAGTAACTTGTAATCCTAAAGATCTGAATGAAAAGCAGCTAGAAGAACTCAGCAGAAAATTTATCCGCGCATTCTACAAGCATTTAGGGTCCGACAAGGATATCCCTGCCCCTGATGTATATACCACTCCTCAGATCATGGCTTGGATGCTCGATGAGTTTGAAAAAATGACTGGCAAAAAAGATCCAGGGATGATCACTGGGAAGCCGTTAGACAAAGGTGGCAGTTTAGTGCGAGATATTGCCACAGCATTAGGTGGAGTATTCATCTTAGAAGAAGCTTTAGCAAAGATGAAGATGAAAGAGAAAACAGTAGCCATCCAAGGCTTTGGTAATGCCGGGATGAATATGGCAGAGCTGTTAGCCGAGCGAGGATTTAAGGTCATTGCCGTTTCTGATTCCAAAGGAGGGATCATGAATAAGGATGGCTTGGATATCCCTAAGCTGGTCATGGTGAAAAATGCCACATCTTCCGTCGTGAATTATCCCGGAAAGAAGATCAGCAATGAAGAACTCTTAGAGATGAAAGTTGATATTTTAGTGCCTGCTGCCTTAGATAACGTCATCCACAAAGACAATGCAGCAAAAATCAAGGCGCAACTAATCTTAGAGTTGGCGAACGGACCAACGACACCGGAAGCTGACGTGATCTTGCATAAGAATGGCATCTTAGTCTTGCCGGATGTGCTTGCCAATAGCGGAGGAGTGACGGTATCGTGCTTTGAATGGCAGCAGAATCTTGCGGGAGAGAAATGGTCTGAAAAAGAGGTTACTTTGAAGCTGCGGAAAAAAATGGTCACTGCGTTCAATAAGATTTGGGAGCTGCATCAGACGAATGATGAGGATTTCAGGACGAACACCTATGTCTTAGCCGTAAAGAAGATCATCGAAGCGGAAAAGAAACGAGGGAAGGTGTAAGGATCAGAAGTAATGATTAGAAGATAGTCTGGCAACGATATGAGCAGCAACATTTATATTCGCCAAAGAATTGATTCTTTCCATGAAGAAAAAGGTGATGTTGACAGTACTTCTTGTTGTGTTATCCCTTCTGCTGCCTCTTGCCTTTGCTCAGAATCTTTATCAGCAAGACTCTTTAGAATTAGAGCTGGATGTATCGGGCTCTTTTGACTTGGTTTCTCAAAGCAGCTCGGCGGAAGCGAAAGAAGTTACTACAGAATTGTTCTTATCGCCACAAGAAAGCTTTCGGCAAAAAATACTTGGTCTGACTACCGTCGGAGAAGTGAAAGATGACAGAGTGCTGTTTACTTGGAAAAATCCGGAAATAGCCAGGCAAGAGTATGGGTATACCGCTAAGGTTAAGACGCTTAATGAGCAATTGACTGTCAATAAGAAAGTGTCTTTTCCCCTGAAAACAGTAGAAGGTTTTGAGCAATATACAAGACCAACAGGAAAAATAGATTCTGATCATCCTGCCATTGTAGCTAAAGCCAGAGAATTAGCAGAGGGAGAAGATGACTTGTTTAAAGTGACGTTTAACCTAGCCTATTGGGTATCAGAGAATGTTGATTATGACTTAAATGATCTGACGACAGATGTTGCCCAGAAAGCCAGCTGGGTATTACAAAATAAGCAAGGAGTTTGTGACGAGATGACATCTTTGTTTGTCGCGATGGCGCGTTCGTTAGGAATACCAGCAAGGTTTGTTTCAGGGATATCTTATACTGAAGATGGTGAAGTACTGCAAGCCTTAGGCAAGAACTGGGCCAGCCATGGTTGGGCAGAAGTGTATTTCCCCGATATAGGCTGGGTAAGCTTTGACATAACCTTTGATGAGTACGGCTACATCGACGTAACTCATATCAAATTGAGGGAAGGCTTTGACCCTGATGAGCCGGCAACCAAATTTTCTTGGCTGGCAGAACATGTTGATCTGAAAGCAAATAGCTTAGACTTAGATGTACGTGTTCTGGACAAGGGGATATTTCAGCAGGAAAAATTATCGATAGAAGGAGAATCTCTTGCGGAAAAGATTGATTTTGGAAGCTATAATCTCATCAAGGCAGTTGTGCATAATACGGCTAATACCTATGCGGCAACAACATTAAATCTTGCTGTTCCAAAAGAGATTGAGATCTTAGGAAAAAATAAGAGGAAGCTGCTGCTGACTCCTCAGGAAATCCGTGAAACGTATTGGATCGTTAAAGTTCAAGACGGTCTTGATTCTTCCTATCATTACACGTTCCCCGTAGTCATCTATTCCGAGAAAAATGTTACTGCTGAAACGCAGTTTATCGTGCAAAGCGGTGAATCATCGTACACTAAGCAAGAGATTGAAGATCTGTCTGTCCAAGATGAAGAAAAGAGCTATTCACAAAACATCAAGTTTGACTGCCAATACGCGCAGAATATCGAGCCTGGAGTGGAGGTACCTATCTCTTGTACGGTCAAAAACCAAGGGGATCAAGATTTAACAAGCCTTCGCTTCTGTTTAGATGATGTTTGTGAGACAATTACCCTTAAGGCAGGAGGAGAACGCAGCCAGCAGATAACAGTGATAGAGCAAGAGCCGGGCTGGCATAATATCGTAGCAAGCGTAGAGAATGCGCAAGTGGAAAAGAAAACTGCCTTATCATTTACCGTGTCGGACGTGCCAAACGTAGAATTACAGATACAACATCCAGAAGAGATCGCTTTCGGGGAAAATATTCCGTTAGAGATCAGCATTGGCAAGCTTTCCTTTTCTTCTCCAAAGAATGTCGTGGTCATCGTACGTGGTCTGGGAGTCGAGCAGCGCTGGCAGATTGATGAGCTCAGCAACAGCCAGGATGTCAAGACCACATTTCCCGGAGACAGATTAAGCTTCAAGAACACCTTAACCACAACAACAACATGGCAAGATGCTTCTGGAAAGAGTTATTCTGATGAACAGAAAGTAACGATCAAAGGGCAGGGAAACAAGATTTCAGATACTCTAAAAATGGCATTGAACATGATCTGGACAGTATTTGGATGATTTCTGATGACATTTAGATTTTATGGATGAGAAAAATAGGATAGCTAGGCAGTCTAGCTGAGAATTATGATATCACAGGAGCGTTGATAAATAGAATGTTTAACGATGTTTAAAGGATATAAAAAATAAAAAAAATAAAAAAAGAAAGCTTATCTCTTTTTCTTCTTACCGGCTTTCTTCTTGGTTGATTTTCTTTTCGTAGACTTTCTCTTTGTTGCTTTTTTCTTTGCTGCTTTCTTAGCCATCATCACACCTCTTTAGTTGTTGATGGTTGGAAGGAAGATCTTTATCTTTTTAAACCTTGCGGAAACGCAGATGCACGGAGATGAAAAAAGTGATGGATGAAAATAAAAAAAATGATGCGAGCGAGAAAAAAATGAAAACAAGCACCTAGAGAGAGAAAATATTTTGTCGAGAAAGAGACAGCTGTACTTTGATTCATGGACTTATGATTCTATTGATTTTTCGAATATTTTGCATTTTCATCAGCAACTTTTAAAAACAATTGAGGGTTATATCCCCCAATGACAGAAAATACGGCTATGAAAGTACAGACAACAGCAGCAGGATCATCACACAACGACTTGACTAACGGCGGAAGCCAAAACAAAGTCTTAAGTGATTCTCTTACCAGATTAGAGGAAGAGAACAAAATTATCCAAAATACGATCAATAAGCTGCAGGAAGAGAGCGCCATGCTTCGCGAGCTGTTCGACAAGGCCAGCAATGAGTTGAACAATCTGAAGAAACCAGCTTTACTCGTTTCTGAAGTTATCACCTCTGAAGGAAACCATGCCGTGATCAAGCTGCCGAACGGCAATAAGTTCTATTGCAACGTTTCAAAAGATGCCGGCAATCTGCTGCCTGGAGATTCTGTCTTAGTAGAGCAGAAATCATTGAATGTCATCAAAAAGATAGACCTCTGCACTAATTTTGATGTTGAAAAATATGTCATTATCGAGAAGCCTACGGAGAGCTGGAAAGATATCGGCGGCTTAGAGATTGAAAAGCGAGAGATCCAGGAAGTCATCGAGCTTCCTTTGAAAAAGCCGGGCTTGTTCAAAAAAATAGGGATCCAGCCTCCGAAAGGAGTTCTTCTTTACGGTCCACCGGGAACAGGAAAGACACTTTTAGCGAAAGCTGTGGCTAATTCCACCAAAGCGACGTTTATTGAAGTTGTGGGATCTGAATTGGTCCAGAAATTTATCGGAGAAGGAGCAAAATTAGTGAAAGATATCTTTGATTATGCCAGAAGGCATGCTCCGGCCATCGTCTTTATCGACGAAATAGATGCTCTCGCCGCCATGAGGATGGAAACGGGAACTTCTGGAGAGCGTGAAGTGAATAGGACATTTATGCAGCTCTTAGCAGAATTAGATGGCTTTGAGCATCTTGGTGAGGTGAAAGTCATCGCTGCTACGAATAGAGTGGACATCCTTGACCAAGCCATCATAAGGCCTGGGCGCTTGGATAGGTTGATTGAGGTCAATCTTCCTGATGAAAAAGGCAGGTTGGACATCATAAAAGTGCATTCCAAAAACATGAATCTGAATGGGGTAAAGCTTACTGGATTAGTTCCAGAGATGGAGAACTTTTCAGGAGCAGAGATACGGGCAGTCTGCACGGAAGCAGGCTACTTTGCCATCAGAGAAAACAGGGATTCTGTCACTCAGGAAGATTTCTTGATGGCCATCGACAAGATCAGGATTGAAGATGAAGAAGATGAGTCGATGATCTTAGGGTAAATGGCTTTCTTGTATTCTTAATGTTTCTGTTCTTCTGTTTGTATTGACAACAACTGTTTCATGGCAGCAGAGGAGATTGTGAACGTTCAGCAGTTACATCCGTATCCTATAGTAGGAATGGTGTTCACCTCTTCATTACGTTTTTCACTCCTGGGGCAAATATTCAGCTAGAACTTAATAAAAGTAACGGAACAAAGTTGCTAATTCTTTTCTTCTTATTTCTTCATCCCTATTTCAATACCTTCATATCAAAACAATACCTGAATCTTCCCGGAGAGAACTGCCCGCATTTCACTTTTCTGATGATCGTTACAGGATGCCCTAATCCTGCGCAGATAGCCTTCACTTTCTTCACTTCCTGAGCAACGTCCTGCTCGTCAAGGAACCGATATAAGTGGACGATGCCTCCTTTCTTCACTCTCGGCAATGCCACATCAAGGAATTCATCGCTGGTTTTTGGCAGAGGCAGGAGAACACGATCAAACTTCTTCTTGATCTTCGGCAGATGAACACGGACATCACCAGCGTAGAGCTCGATCTTATCTTGGAAATTATTCATCTCTATATTGTTGAGGGCATAAGCATGGGCAAATGTGTTTAACTCAATCCCCCAGATCTTCTTAGCAAGAGAATGTTTAGCTAAGACTAAAGGAAATGGCCCTGCTCCAGAGAACATCACCAGGATCTCTTCTCCGGGTTTGACAAGCTTGGCAACTCTTAACCGTTCGTTTGCTGTCCTTGCAGAAAAATATGTTTTCTCCAGATGAAGCTGGATCTTAACACCGCTTTCCATATGGATCGTCTCTTTTGTTTTCCTTCCTGCCAGAATTTTTACCTTTCTCGTCCGGAAGACACCCTCATGCATCTGATCTTTCTTGACAACAGTAGTTACGTGAGGATGAAGCTTCAGATAAGCCTCTGCAATCGCTTTTTCCTTATCAAGAAACTCTTCCGGCACTTCAAGGATAAGAATATTGCCCACAATCTCCTGGCTTTTGGGGAGAAGCTTCAGCTGTTTTTGGGATAATGTTCCTTGAAGCAAGTCTTCGATCCTCATCGGCTTTCTCTTGCTTGGGAAATGGACATGAGTGGTAGCAACCTCGGCATGGGGAACTTTTGCTTTCTTGTTCAAGGGAAAGAAAAGGTAATCAAACTCTTTCAGAGGGGAAAAATCAGGATGAAGAAGGTTATGTTTGAGGAGATACGTTTTCACGGTCTCGGCATCATGGAGTTTTACTTTAGCGGCAAACATGGTTATTAAGAAGAATAAAGAGTATATAAAAGTTGTTTTGAAGGATAGAGAAGTTTATTAAAGCTGATTTTTTCCTAAATTTACTTTTTAGGCGGTTTTTTAGAAGGTGTACTACATGTCAACAATAGGAATTATTGGGGGGACTGGTTTTTCAGAAAGAGCGAAGGATTATGAAACTGTAGCTACTGATTATGGCCCAGTGAAGGTCGGAACACTGGAGATTGGGGGAAAAAAGGTTTATTTTGTAGCCAGACATAGGGAATTAGAAGCTCCTCATTTAGTTAATTATAGGGCGAATGTCCAGGCTCTTAAGAAAAAAGGAGTGGCGCTCGTCTATTCTGTCAGTGCTGCTGGAAGGCTCCATGAACGAGTATGGCCTGGGCACTTAGGTGCTGTTGATGATGTAGATTGGGATGATCTTACCAGAGAAATGACGTTTGCAGAAAAAGGCCTGCTGTTACATACTTCTATGGACACACCATTTAGTCCGGAACTGAGAAGGAGATTACATGACGCTTTTGATCTAGTTCAGGAAGAAATAGGCAGGTTATACAGCAATTCTCAAGACTTAAGAGTTGGATTTCATGATGATGGAACATATTTTAACATCCAAGGCCCTTCTTTCTCAACGCCAGCCCGAGAAGCCCGATTACGGAGGACTATTGAAAACCCCAGGTTTATCGGACAGACCCTGGTTCCAGAAGTTCAATTACTCCAAGAGATGGGCATTGCCAGAGCAGCCTTAATAATGGCTGTAGACCATTCCTGTTATCCTGGCGCGCCTCCAGTTAAACATGCAGACGGGGTTATGCATGCTGTCGTTAAAACCGCTGAGGCTGCATCTTATGTCTTAGACGAAGCGATCAGAAACACGCCAGAAGACCTCTATGAACCTACTGCCCATACTGCCCTCATTCACTCTTTACACTCTAGACAAGTTGATTTAGACCTTCTACGATCTAATGGAAGGAAGGAACTGGCGGAGATCATCGAAAATGAATTAAGAACTAGGAACACTTAAATATCTTTACTGTTTCTAAACTCTCTGTGAAAAAGAAGAATAAAAAGAAATTTTCAAGCATAGTAAATAAAATATTGAAAGGATTAGCTAAACTGATCTTCTTTTACCCTGCTAAAGGAATTTATAAATTACTGTTGTACTGCGGCAAACAGATCCGACGGCAATATTATCTCCATCGAGAAAAAAAACAAAAACAACAGGCTGAATCGCGCCGGTCAAAGGTTTTGGCGAAATATTCTTCTTTCGAAGAAGTGAGGAATAAACAAGGGAATTTTTCTGCTTTTGAAAAAAGACTCCTGACCAACAAAAGCACGATCGGTATCATTTTAGGAGCTAGGGGTACAGGGAAAACAGCCATAGGCATGCGCTTATTAGAAAATTTTGCAGCGGAAAGCAACAAGTATGTTTACGCCCTTGGCTTTAAAGAGGAAGAGCTCCCCTCTTGGATCAAAGTAATTAAGTCAATAGATGAATTAGATAATAATGCAGCCTTGCTGATCGATGAAGGAGGGATTGAATTCTCTTCTCGGAATAGTATGAGCAAAGCAAATAAGATACTGTCAGAGATTTTGTTGATAGCTAGACATAAGGACCTTTCTGTGATGTTTATCGCGCAGAATTCAGCGAATTTGGAGATCAATGCCATCCGGCAGGCAGATTATCTTATCTTAAAGCCATCTTCTCTCTTGCAGAAAGATTTTGAAAGGAAAAAGATCAAAGAGATGTATCAGGATGTCGAGAAGGAGTTTCATGAATTCTCTGAAACACCGGGCATTACCTATATTTATGCAGATAATTACCAAGGGTTTGTGACAAATTCATTGCCGAGTTTCTGGAGTGAAAAGGTGAGTAAGGGCTATGGTAGGGGGAAGGGTATAAAAACGATTATGTAAGTTTTCTTTAGCAAGCTTTATTCTTTTTCAATTATCACAGAATACATCTATTCTTCAACATCAATGAAATTCCTTACTTTCCAGCCAGTATCTTTTACTCCTTTATCCCAAATTCTGCTAGAATAGTGGGAATATAATCATCAAGATTAACTCCATTAAGAGTTGCTGAATAACTTTTAATACTACCATCACCATTTTTTACAACAGACAAATTGGGATTAACTCTAGAGCAATCATGAAAATTATGTACTTTTATTTTTAGTGAGGGCACATCCATCTCAATATATCCATCAGGACTATTACTAATACCCTCTATCCTTAGAGGTACTTCTCTTCCATTATATTTTAACCATGGCCCATTCCATCCTGAATACTGATTTCGCATAATGGATTAATTTTATGGGGGATATATAAAACTTTTTATTATAATCACTAAATAGTGACGTTACTCCCTCAAACATCTAGCTTAAACGCCTGAACAATATTATCAAACGTCAGTCGATTGATCTGTTCTTCATCTAATCCTAAAGAAGGTAAAAATTTCTCTACAAAATCCTTATACAGATATAATGATGGGTATCCTGATGGGCAGCAGCCATGAAGTTTTTCCCCTACTTGATGAGGAGCATGATCAGTTTCAATCCAATCTATTTTTCCTTGCTTCAATAACTCTCGTAACGCAAAAACATCTTCTTTTTTTCTCAATGGAGGGTTCATCTTATATAATAATCCTTGAGGAAGATTCATCTGCTCTTCATCCCATAGCAAGTGATGGGGAGTAATGCCACAAGTTATGGAAAACGGTATGCTCATTTGGTTAGAATTCTCTCTATCATCTCTATTATCTCCATTAAGAGCATTCTTCATCTGATATACTAATTCCACCGCTTCAGGTGTAGAGATATGACAAATATGCAGAACACCTTGAAAGCCTTCTTCACGGGCAAACAGCAGCTGGTCTTTTAGCGATTCTATTTCCGCTCTCTTTGGGCGTGCTTGTGCATGAGAAATGGGATGATGATAATCAAAGGTATCTGTCATGCAAGATTCTTTCTCGCAATGCACCGCTAAGACACCCTTATACTGTTCTTCCGCCAATGTTCTGTACACAAGCTGTTGATCTTTTTCTTCAATGATAGCTAAATCTCCAGTCGATCGCCCAGCATACATCTTGATTCCGATAACCCGAGGATGTTCTTTCACCAGACGGACAGCTTCACGAAGCTGTGTGATATCAGATGTCGCTCCCAGATACATGAAATACCGCTGTTTCTCTGCTTCAGGAACAAAGGTTAATCGCCGTAAAACATCCGTTTCTCTCAAGAGCGGCGTAGCCGTATTGGGCATGTCAAAGACATAATCTACACCTTGCTCTTTTGCCAATTGCAAGCCATGAGCGATCGTTTCCTTATAGCTTTGCTCTTCGTCACGAAAATGGACGTGGGGATCTATTCTTCTTTTAGGCGAAGGCAGTACGTTGGCAATATCATCCAAGATTTCCAGGGCTGCTTGCTGGTGGTCATTAGCGTTCGTAATAGACCTGCCGATAACCAACAGTGATGATCCGGCAGCGATCGCTTTTCCTGGTGTCAGTACACGCTGCTGGTCGTTTCCTGCTAAAGAGGTTATACCTTGAATTCCCGGAGTGACGATCAACATATCTTTGGGAAGCTTCCCTCCCATCTCTGCCAGATCTGCTGCTGAACAGACGATGCCATCACATCCTGCTTCCTTGGCCATAGTTGCCAAATGCAAAACTTGGTCATGAATTTTCCCAGGAATGTTTAGTTCTCTGTTCATCTGTTCTTCTGTCAGGCTCGTCAGTACAGTAACAGCGATGACTTTTGGAGGTGATGCACCAAGAGATGTTCCTTCTTTTACTCCTTGTACTGCAGCTTGCATCATCTCTTTTCCCCCAGAAGCATGAACGGTGAGAATTGACACTCCTAATTCTGCCGCAGCCTTACAGGCTAGCCTTACTGTTGTAGGGATGTCATGATACTTTAAATCTAAAAAGACGTCACCATATTTCTTCGCCAATAAAACAACTTCTGGCCCAAAGCGGGTGAATAATTCCTTGCCGATCTTGAACATGCCAACGTACGGGGATAAGTCTTCGATTCGCTGCTGGACATCTTCCAGTGTATAAAGATCATCTAACGGTAGACATATCTTTTTTCTTGCTGCCTGCTGTTTTGCGGTGAGCGATATGGTGAGCGATGTTTTGTTCTGGCTGTATTTTTGCCGATCAAATCCTATTTTCCGTATTCCATACTGCTCGAATTCCTTTTCGATGTGCAAGATAACTTCTGGAGAAGGCTTCAGCTCTCTGACCACATCCGGGAGAAGATCAAGAGCATTGCTTAAGGCATAGTATTGCACTCCTAATCGATGAAGCGCATCAGCAATAGTGGTACCGTCATCTCTTTTGACATTTCTATTGGTCAGATTGAGCGCGGCAATGACGTTGATTCCCGCTGCTTGAAGCTGCTGTACCGATTTGAGAAGCGATTCTCCCGTAGTCGTAGTATCTTCCAGAACGATGACTTTTCCCTGAGGCATGCCCACAAAATATTTGTCTTGAGGAGCGCCATGCTCTTTTGGCTTGGCTCTGCCCATGGGGAGAACGACGTTTCTTTGATGGAAAGAAAGTTTTCCTTCAGTACTTCCTCCAGCAACGTTTGACATTGCCCATAAATATTGAGTAATTATCCCTAGCTTTGTAGCACCTTCCGGGACACCATAAAAACAGTCTGGCTGGAAGCCTTTGTCTTTGGTGAATCCAAGAATAAACTGAGCTACTTTTTCGAGATGGTACGGATTATTGAACACGTTACGCCAATTCACGTACCAATGGCTTTTTCTTCCTGAAACTAAGGTTATCGGCTGCTCAAAAATACCGATGATGTGATGAGAAAGGACAAAATGATTGAATTCCTGCTGAATGAATTTCATACTTACCTTAAAAGTTTTTTCCCACCATTAAAACATAAATCACCAGCATCACCTAATCCTGGAACGATAAAGCCTCTATCATCTAATCCATCATCTACCACAGCGACATAAATTTTACTCCCCGGAATATGTTCCAGCACATACTCGATTCCCGGAATGGCAGCAATGGCAGCAAGAGCGATCGTTCTTTTTGGAAGACCATATTCTCCAACAACATGTTGCCATACTTCAACCATACTATGCCCAGTAGCTAGCATGGTTTCAGGTACCAAGAGATTTCTATCGGCTAATGTTTCAACTGTTTTTGGAAAAGCTTGATAATTTATTCTAACCTTTATGTCTCCCCTTTCAGCATCATATGTCCCTTCGATCCTTTTAGCGTCAACGAAAGCAACAGGGGACTCTTCAAATATTTCCAACGCTCCCAAAGTCATCGGCAAACCAGCACGCAGGATACATAACATCACCGGATTATCTGTAGGGAGATACCTTGCTGTCCCTCCTGAATTAGTTACTTTTTCTGGAGAACGATACCACTGTTCTTGTTCCCTAACGGCAGCAGCTAACTGCCTGCCAACATATTGAGCATTACGTCTGAACGCCCCGCTTGACGCTTGCAGTAGGGGATGCCGCATCTCCGCAACTTTTTCCTGCAATCCAGGATCATGAAATACTCTTCCACTAAAATTATCCCGATAAAACCCATCACTACCCTGTTGTTCATATACCCTCATGATGTATCATCCCCTTGAATTGCTCCTTTTAGAATTACTGAATTGACTTCTTTGAATTGACTTCTTTCCATCAAAAAGGAGTTGGTAGAAGCGGCTTATAAAAAGATTTCTAGCTTTGATACTATAGGATTCTAGCTTCAATACTATAAGGTGCTACAGTTTCCAGAAGGTGCTAGAGTTTCCTGATGATCCCCTTATCTGCATCAACTTCAACAAAATCTCCTTCCTTAAAAATTCTGCTGCCAAACTTTGTGCCAACAATGCACGGTTTCTTCAATTCTCGAGCGATGATGGCAGCATGGCATAAGATTCCCCCTTCATCAGCCACTACTGCTCTTGCCTTAACAATAAGAGGTGTTTGGTTAACCGTTGTCATGGACGTGACGATGATGGCATCAGCCGGTAGTTCAGAATTTCGTGGCATGATCGCTACTGTTCCCTGAACTTTTCCAGCATATGCTGATTGGCCTGTAAGCACTCGTAAAGATGGATCAAAGGCAGGATACAAGAGCTTGCTACATTCAGCAACTGTCGTTTTCTCCGTAACGATGAGCTCTCGATCTTCCTTTTCTAGGTAGAGATAAACACATCCTTGCGGGCGATCCGGTACATTCTGCGGGATAGTACCATCAGTAAGAAACTGTTTCATTTCGCCAAACGTGAGATAGCTTAACATTTTTCCTTGCGGATACTGTTCAAGTTGTTCAACAATAGCATCATCAACGATAGGATACATCCCTCCCAATTCATTCCTGAAGTAGCCTATTTTTTCTAACTGCTCTTCTGTGAGTAAATCATGAGATGTCTCCTTTACGTATCTATTCAAAGCATTATAAATTCCAATGATGCTAAAATAATAGGGATAGAAGGAGAGGATATTCTTTAATCGAGAATGATGGTGTAACATCTCCGGGTTATTATTCTCTTGAAGATACTTTTCTGTCAGTGGAAAAATGTCCTTATCTAACTTTTCGGGAAACTTTTCTAAGAACTTTTTCACTTTTGCCGCAACAACCGAGTCATTGACAACACTAAGCGTTTGATTCCCCTCGACCATCGCCCCTAAAACTTCATAGGAAAAGCCAAGATGCTGATGAAGCTCTTGAGTATATCCTCTTGTAACAGAAGTCATGGAAAAGAACGACATCCTTCTCTTTGGCCCTGTATGCAATCCATGTTGCTTCAAGAGACCAATCATATCCTTATTGACCATGGTTTAATGATTGTAGGAGTAGGAAGTTATATACCTATCTTTCTATTGGACATCCATGATATTAGTTACTACAGTATATCCCTGACCTGCTTCTGCAGTTCCTTTTGAATCAAATAAGAAGACCCGCTGGAAGACAGCTGCATCTCTCGCTGCCACAGCTCGGGCAGGAGTGTCATCAACATATGTCTTACAAGGACGACCTAGTATTGCAGCTAAAGAATGATAAACACCTACATCTTCTTTTGCCAGAGATTGCAATCCTGAAAATCGAAGAACTTCTTCTAAAGAGACAAACTGATCAATCTTATCTCCAATGCCTAATTCCGCTGCTTGTCGAGCTAACGGTTCTGGAGACACAGTAGAAAGGACAACGCGCAGATAGCCTTCTTCACCATCACGCTCTAATCGCTCAACTACTTGAGGAAATAAAGAAACAGGATATACCCCTCGTTGAGAAGCATCTTCAAAAACTGCTCTCATCTCTGGAGTTGCCGCGCGCTTGGAATCATTATCTCCATCATAGAAATTGGCAACCAGAGCTTTATGTTCTGCCTGTTCTCTAATCCAGCGCCGGAAACCATCAACTGTTACGAGAGTTCCGTTCCAATCATAGGTTTTAACTTCAGTCATAGAAGCTACTATTGAGGAGTTACTTTAAAAAACTTCCGTGGAATTTAATTAAAAAGGGAGTAAAAAGTGATATTATAATAAGGAGATTATATTGTCTTATTTACTTTCTTTACAATCCCCTTTTCCGCATCAACTTCAACAAAATCACCATTCTTCAACAATGAAGTAGCTTTCTCCATCCCGACGATACAGGGCTTCTTCATCTCTCGGGCAACAATGGCAGCGTGAGACAAAACCCCGCCTTTATCGGTGATGATGGCAGCTGCTTTTTTCATGAGGGGAATAAAATCTGGCGTGGTCATGGAACAGACTAAAATATCTCCCTCCAAAAAATCTTTGGAACAGGATTCAACAATCCTCACTTTCCCTTGCGCTTTTCCCGGTGAAGCAGAAATACCAACAAGACTATGATCTGAAGAAACTGACGGCATCTTGAAATCCTGCTTAAAATCTTTATACATCTTATCTAAGATCCTATTATAATCAACAAACCACAAACCAAAATCAAGAGTAAATACTGTTTCAAAATAACCGCAGAGATATGATCCAGCAAATGTTGCCTGCAGTTCCTGAGAGAGCTGCTGACGTAAATAGATATCGTCAACTTTCAATTTCTTCAAAATACCTTTCATATGGATCAAGGCATCTGCATCAAAAAGATTCCATGACGTGAAATCATAGGAAAACAGCATAGGCTTCTCCCCATCATAAAATCCTTGAGTCAGCTGATAATGGCCGCCACGGATGATCTCTCCAAACACACCATTAGGAGTGACCACAAAAATAGTTGACCATTCTGTCTTTTCCGTATGAGGCATGAATTCTGCACGATAATTCTCTGGATGAATCGTCTGTTCCTTAAACCAAGCAAGAGCTTGGGCTATAGT
>DATDXI010000037.1:0-22168 GCA_035289385.1 Candidatus Nanoarchaeia archaeon
GGGGGGGGGGGGCAATCATCTTTTTAAAGTCCTGCTCTCTCTCTTATAATTTATAAAAAGGTGATGATGATAAAAAAGATATTATTATTCGGTCTATTTGTTCTTAGTGTATTATTTGTAGTCAGCTGTCTGCCACAGGAAGTGGCTGATGCCGAAGGTTCTGATGAAGCGGCGTTGAAGGGGCAGGCGGTTGCCAGTTGTATTGACCGTGATGGCGGAAAAAACTATGGAGTAAAAGGAACAACAAAGGATTCTACTGGAACTAAAACCGATATTTGTGAATCCGCGAGCACTACAAGATTAATTGAATATTATTGTTATAATAATCGAAAAGCTGCTGCTGGTTACAATTGCGCTACAGAAGGGAAAATATGTAAGGATGGGGCTTGTGTTGCTCCTGCCCCTGTATGTGGTGATGGGATAGCTAATACTGGAGAAGATTGTGCAAATTGTGCTGCTGATATAGCCTGTCCTGTTGGTCAGGTTTGTGCTGTACCTGCTCCGGGAGAAACTGGCCCTGCACGATGTCAATTGTTACCGGTTTGCGGGGATGGTGTTGTCAATGGCGCCGAAGTCTGCGATGATGGAAATACTCAACAAATTACAAACTCAGGAGGAACACTTACAGATACATGTAGTAGCGATTGTAAACCAACTTGTATCGATGATGAAACAGTAAGGTATGGGATATCAAGATACGAATATGATTTTACAATTTCTCAACCAGTGTACGGTATTGACTCGAATGGCGAAACATATCTTCATCGTGATGTTTGCTCTTCTGATCATCTTCGCGTTAAGGAATGGTATTGTGGGTCAGAGGGGGTAGCAGATTTTATCTGGCATGACTGTAATTGTAATCCACAAGGCTTTTGTGAAACACCTCCAGTTCCAGTTTGTGGCAATGGAGTATTAGATTCTGGAGAAGTCTGTGATGATGGAAATACAAACCCCATAAACTTAGATGCTGGACCAGCTGATCAATGCAGTGCTGATTGTTTTGAAAAGATTTCTAAATGTGATTATTTGTGTCAGAGACAATTAAGAACAGATGGTATTTGTTCTACCTCTTATGTTCCAAACACAGCAGGTATAGTTTCAACATGTGAGAGTGGAGAAACTTGTAGATGCCCTCTCCCATCCTGTACTCAAGATAGCGATTGCCAGCAAGGGCTTTCAGGAAATAAACTTGAATGTAAAGATACAGGAATATGTGGATACATTAGTTGTGATCAAGCATGTAGAGAAGTATATGGTTATAGCGAGGGAGCATGCAGTGATTCTGGAGTAGGCTATAATGTAGGAAGATCGTTTTGCCAACCACCTAAATCATGTTATTGCAATTGAATACTTTTTTTTAAAATTTTTTAATTATCCACCACTCTCAAGAGTAACCTTTTTATAGGCAGTGATATTCATTCTTTTAAACGTATGAAACAAAAAAGAGGTAGAGCTAGAAGAATCTTTCTTTAACAGACTATGGGCATCTTTGACAAATTAAAATCTGGAGCGGCAAAAGTAGGTTCTGGAATAAAATGGGGAGCAGGCAAGACGTGGTCAGGAACAAAATGGGGAGCAGGCAAGACGTGGTCTGGAACAAAATGGGGAGCAGGCAAGACGTGGTCTGGAACGAAGTGGGGAGCTACAAAAACGGGGGAAGGGGCCAGTTGGCTAGCCAGAAAGAATATTGCCAGCCCTGGAGCGAATCAAAACTATTTTCCCTCCATCAGCCCTAAAGCGGTAGGAGGAGCCGTCGTCGGAGCAGCGGCAGCAACCGCTGTTGGAACAAAAAAAGCGTTAGCCGTGCCCTCTTTTTTCCTGCTCATCCTAGGCTTTATCAAATTCTTGTTCTTTAACGGAGGCAATTCCAGTATTGGCTTATTATTATCCATCTGCCTGTTCTGTATCGCTGGCTATGCTTTAGCGCAAAAGCTAGAGCG
This sequence comes from Candidatus Nanoarchaeia archaeon, assembly GCA_035289385.1. GTDB lineage: Archaea > Nanobdellota > Nanobdellia > Woesearchaeales > GW2011-AR9 > JACOZM01. Next base: position 1,941 of record DATDXI010000037.1, read on the forward strand.
TTATGGTAGATTCAAGCTAAACCTCTTCCTGCCCATGATCTATTTTGTCGTGTGGTACTTCATGTTCAAAGGAAACTATGATCCAGAATTTCTGGCCTATTTCATCGCTTCATTGGCAGCCATAACATTAGCTATCGCCCTCTTCACGAAGGGAAAGGGAGTTTTCCCAGAGATTGTGGGATTTATTCCAGCAATCTTCTTGTTCCTCGACATCGGCATGCTGCCTTTCCTCGTTGACAAATATGGCCTGGCCGTAACCCCGATCATGGAAGGCCTGTTGATCTGGATGCCTTGGTGGAGTTTGCTGGGCTTACTTACCCTACCGGAAGAAGTCAGCGACAATTATGTTGCCAATGCCCTCATTGGAATCTTTAGAATCTTAGGATATTTATACATTATTTTTGTCTTTGTCTCTCCTTGGGTTCCAGAATTAGCCTATACTGAAGCTCTCGTCCCAGGTCCGGAAGAGATCAGCCAAGCCCAGCAGAACATCGAGCAAAGAATACCTACCGTGCAGAATCCTGCCATTGCCAGGTTCGCCTGCTTATTTTCCGGGGAAATTACTGATGTGGAAGGCTGTGTCAAGAGAAAGCAGACGGAAAAAGAGATTGAGCTCTTTTGTACGGAAGTGGAAGGCTTGAAGAAAGGAAGCCCTGCTTTTGATGAATGTCAAATCCAAGAACAAGAGCGAAGGAAAGGCCTTGGTGCAGCAGCAGAAGGGACTATCGACCAAACGATAAAAATACCTACGTCCGCTAAAATCATATTCCACAAAGATTCTTTTCCTCAACTGACGGGAGACGTTCTGCCCTTCCCCATAGAATTGCAGATCACCAATCCTCGACGATTACCTATCTCTATTCAGCCGGAATGTTTCTTCCAGAATTCTGGCGGAGAAATATTCAATGGGAAGCTGGAAACCGGCTCTCAGGATAAAGTCATCACCTCCAGTGAAGAAACGTTCTCCAATTACTGGTTATGTTACCCCGAGCAGGGTGTTACTCTCACCGCCGGGCGATATACGCTGCTCTTCAAAGCAACACTAGGAGATTTGACATCTCAATCACGGTTGCAGCGAGCTTTCGTTGGATCCATCAGCAGGGAAGAGAAAGAACGCCTGATCAAAGAAGAGATCAGCAAAGTGATAACAATTACGGAAACGCAAGTGCCGGCAGAATTTGCGGGAATTTATTTTGATATTGGTCATTTAGATGCTGACCCTATCATTGAATATTCTGATCCTTCTGTCGAAAACCAGCCGGATAAGCCGGTCATCCTGAAATCGTACATCAAGAACATGGGCAGCGGAAAGATCATCAATGTCAAGAATTATGAGATTGATCTGCAAGGCTTGACACCAAAAATAGATTATCTGCAGTCAGATGTTGGCAGAACATGGCAAGGAGACTGCAGACAAGGCAGCGTGCCAAATGCTTACTCTTATAAGAGAGATATCCCCATTCCCACCTGTTTCATTGCCGATTTTCCTGAAGAGCTGAAGAATCCCGATGATGACCTCGAATGGGTGTCAAAAGAATTTCGCGCCTCTTTAAAATATGATTATCTCCTGGAAGCAAAGCAAGGCTTCGAGCTTATTGAACTGCAGGATGTTGTAGGATGAAGAGAGACAGATGATCCTCAAAAAAAGAAGGGAAATAATGAGAACAGGAACAATCCTATTGTTGCTAGTATTTTTCCTTGTCAGCTGCAGCTCTGATCCTCAGCAATATCAAGAGGTAGAAAACTATAAGGTGGGGACGAAAGAAGTGGCCCTCACTTTTGTGCAAGATTCGCCACCGAAAGAAGTCTACCAGAAATCAAACTTTAAAGTAGCTGTTGAAGTAGAAAATCTGGCTGCATATCAAGTAGAAGATGTCACCTTATCTCTCGTCGGAGCATTGGACCAATATCTCCAGTTTCATGATCCTATCCAGGAAGTGGAAGGCATAGAAGGCAGCGGCATCTTGAAAGGTAGATCGCTAACGAATCCTCAAGGCGAAAAAGCCGTTGTTTATTTTGATGCTTCGGCAAAAGAACTGTTCTTAAATGCCGACGAGCAGTCGTTATCGTTCCTGGCTAAAGTTTCTTACAAGTCAACCGTGGAATTTTCAGAGACCGTCTGTATTAATCCTAACCTGTATGATGTTTATGATTCCGGTTGTGATGTGGAAAGAAAAAACAGCTATTCCGGGCAAGGCGCGCCAGTCGGAGTAGCGAGCATGGAAGAGATCATTGCTCCAGGTACAGGTGGAAAAGTGGAATTTCGTTTGAAAGTGAAGAATAAAGGCAGCGGCAGAGTAAAAAGTATCGATCTGACAACGGCAAAATTAGGGGGAAAAGAGATGCGCTGTACATTCCCTAGCACAGGAACACCACATCTGGAAGCGGTTGATATCGATGAAGCAGCAGTAGTCTGTGAAGCTTTGCTCGACACCCACTCTTCCTATGCCACATCGCTCTTCCTGGACTTTGCTTATGACTACGTGGCCAGCGAGAAACATAGTTTAAAGATTATTAAGTAAGATTATTTTTTCCGCCAAAAGAAGCCAGCTTTGCTTTCTAATCGTTCAATTTTTCCTTTAGCCTGCAATTCCATCAAAACACGATACAACGCATGCCAATTGATCACTCTATTCGCTTTTTTCTGTAAATCTTCTAAAACTTCATTGGTGCTTTTGATCTCTGTTTTTGAGAGTACTTGTAAAATCAGCTCATTGTATTTACCCATGTACAAAGGTTTGTATTAAAGATTTATAGCTAAATATCCAAATGTTTGTACCAAACTTATGGAAAAATTTATAAGGCTCATAAGTTTAAAGAGAAATGCATGGCAGAAGAAAAAGCAAAAAAAGCGTGGTATAAGAGATGGTGGGCAATAACTTTATTCATCATCATAGGAATAAGTGCTATAGGAAACATGTTGGAGGATGTGGAGACATCAACATCTTTGAATCCTTCACCACAAGAAGAATCTGAAGTGCAAAAAATAACAGAGGCAGAAGAAATAATACCTCCTTCAAAAATAGCTAAAAAAACTATAGAAGCAAAAGTGTATTCTGTTGGTGATACTATCCAAGCAGGAGATTTTAAATGGAAAATTGTCAGATCTTCAACTGCTACAGAAATTGGAGAAGATTTGGCAGGAACTTTCTTTGGAGAAAAAGCAGATGGAATATTTATCATTGTTGATGTTGAAGTTGAAAATACTGGAAAATCAGCAAACTATCTTATGGATTCTTATCTCAAGCTTATCGATGACCAAGGCAGAGAATTCTCAGCAGATAGCGCTGCAGCATTCTATCTTAAACCGCAAGGTTCTGCTCTGATGTTTGAACAGGTAAACCCCGGTATTACGAAGAAAGGAAAAATTGTTTTTGACGTTCCAGTTGGGTTGAAAGTAGCAAATATGAGAATCTCTTCAAATATGGTCTCCAGCAGCTTCTATAATGTAAAGCTGCTTATATGATTTTTTAGAAATGTTAGCCTACTCCCTCTACTGCCCTTTCTTTACCGCTTCTTCCAGCTTCTTCTCATCAAAACCAACGATGATCTGCCCATCGATGTCTATCACCGGAACAGCCAGCTGTCCTGATTTCTCCAGAACGTCATCTCGTGCCTTATCACTCTCAATCAAGTCATGCTCCGTATAGCTTAGCTTCTTTTTCTTCAGCCAGGCTTTAAGCTTGTCGCACCAAGGACAGGTAGGGGTAATATAGATTTGGATGTTCATGAAAATTGTAAAAAAGACGATGATATATATACCTTTTTATCTATTTGTTAAAAATAGCCCTAGAAGCCATCAAAACAGCCACATTCCTCTTTCCATCAAGCAATTTCAGCCAGAACTTCCAGAAACTTTATAAATAAACCTTTGATTTAGCTGGAGATATGGCGAATGTTGAACCAGTAAAAAAAGTCAGCAGGATAAAAGTTAAGAAGAAATTATGGTATAAGATCATTTCTCCAAGGATATTTGGCTTAAAAGAGATGGGAGAAAGCTATCTGGCGAACCCTCAGGAAGGAGTGGGCAGAAAGATGAAGATCGGCCTGAAAGACCTTACCGGAAACGTCAAAGACCAGAATGTCTACGTCAGCTTTATCGTCACTGGTGCTAACGGCGGAAAATTAACGACCTCTGTCATCGGATATCAGCTTACCCCTTCACACGTCAGAAGATTGGTGAAGAAGAATGTTGACAGAAAAGATGATTATTTTACCTTTACCACCAAAGAAGGCAAAGAAGTTGTTGCCAAAACATTGATGATCACCATCAACAAGACCAAACGCTCTGTGCGGACGGAACTGAGCAAGCAATTGAAGGAAGGATTGGCTGAAGAGATCAGCAAGCTTGATGTTAACACCTTGTTCAATAACTTGGTCTACCACAAGATTCAGCTGCCTCTCAAGAAAAAATTATCGAAAGTATACCCTCTTCGGGAATTGGCCATCCGGCACTTATTCTTGAAAGACCAACAGAACAGTGACGACCAGACGGTAGATCTTCCAGAACAAGCTCCTGTAGCTGTTGAAGCTCCAGTTGTTGAGAACGCCTCTTCCTAGGATACAACAAAACCGATAATAAACGATAGTTAGTGAGAAAAACCACGTCCTCTTTCCATGAAATTTCTTACCTTTGGCGATGCACATCAGGACACGGCTGCCTTTCAAGCTATCGTAGCAAGGGCAGCTAAAAAAGATGTTGAATTTCTGATTGTTATCGGAGACATCTCTAATTTTGGCAGAGGGTTAAGGGAAAATTTTAAGCGCCTTCAATCCATCGGCAAGAAGGTTTTTTTTATCCCTGGCAACCATGAAGAGAGCTTAGGAAACTTACCGGAATTGATCAAAGAATTTCCCAACATCGTCAACTTTCACCGTGAAGAATTTCAGCAGGGAGAATATCTTTTCTTAGGTTATGGCGGCGGTGGCTTTGCCATGAAAGATCCTGAATTCAGAAAAATTGCCAGGAGATGGTATGGCCACCATCAAGGCAAGAAATTGGTCTTAGTAACTCACGGACCGCCGTATGGCACAAAGATTGACCTTCTTAATGAGCGTCATGTCGGAAATATGGATTACCGGGTGTTAATCGAGCGCATCAAGCCCAACGTCGTCATCTGCGGCCATCTGCATGAGACGGCGGGAGTTCTCGATAAGATCGGCAAGACAAAACTCATCCATCCCGGCTGGGAAGGGATGGTCATAGAGCTGAAGTGATTTCATAAGCCTTCATCATGAGGTGGAAACAGCCATTTTTCATCTCCGATAACTTTAAATACTTTTCAAAGATTATACCATTCATTGACAGAAGTACACTTTATCATCATTGAGGTGAATTAATCATGGGTGCCGTTGGACATATAGCAAGTTGGTTTGGAAACATTGGTGCAACAGCAGGGATGACTGGATTTACGAACATCAAAGGGAAGATGTTTTCTCTCACAGGTATCATCTTAGCTAGTCTGGCAGAAGAGAAGATGCAGTCCAGACAGTATCGTTCTGCACGGAGAAGATTATTAAATTCTTATCAGCAATCTCGCCTTGAAAAATTACAGAAAAAGTATCTGACAAAAAGGAGAGGGAAGCTTGATTCTCAGCTGATGGAAAAAGAGATCAAGAAGATGATGCAGCAGTTTAAAAGAGACCATCAGGAATACATCAGGACATTTATGGGCGTCGTCAAGCAGGTGGTGAAAGCCTTTGAAGCTGCCAATATGAAAGAAGCGGAGATCGTTAACTTTTATCCCGAGTTACAGGTGGATTTAGATGCTTACATTCAAAACCATCCGGACAAGAAAATCTTTCCAGAAAAAGTGACACAGACGTTCAGGAAAAAACTGGACAGTGTTTTAGCATATCTGGTCGTTTCACTGCATAAAGAGCTGGATCTGGTGGCTTTGGAAGCTAGCGGCTCTTCACGCACGGTCATGAAAATGTTTCCATCATACGCCAGATTAAGAAAAGCTATTGCCGAATCCCGAGGGGTGCGTGAAGTGCAAAGGTTAGGTAAAGATGTGACAAAATATGAAGATATTCAACGAGCGATCATCGGGCAGATAGGAAGCAGCAGGTCGGCAGCTAGCGGCTTACAGCAGAATTTCTTGATTCTCTTGCTCCATTATGCTACCTTATGTGAACGGGTCTTTGGCTCTTTCAAAAAGATCAAGTCTGATGCTTTAGCTATCATGGAATATATGGATAGAGATATCGTAAAGGTAGAAAGACAGCTGAGTTATTTCTTGATGTTCCTCCAGAGCGACCCCACTGTTCAAGGTGAGGTAGAAAATATCAAGACTGAATTTGATACAGAATATAGAAAAGTGAAGGACTACTTGGTCTATGAAGAGACAAGAGTTATCGCCTTACGAAAGAAAGTAGAGGCTTTAGAGTCTGCCGATGTGCCGGATAAGATTGCAGATATCTTGACGTTGGATGAAGCTGCAGCGCAAGCTGCTTCTGATGCCATTTTCCATCGGAGAACAGAGCATTTAGTCCATAGGGAACATTTGATTCCTGATCACCCTTTGAACAGGTAGTTTTTTCTTTTTTAAATGAAGAAGAGGAAAGAAACAACATTAAGGATAACTTTAAATAATCATTTCATTTAACGTAGACTATGGTCAATGTTCCTGCAATAAACTTTTTTTCTGCAGAAGGGGGCTTATTATTTGAGGCGCATAAGTTAAGAAGCCTTGATGCTAGATTTAAAGCAGCAAAAAGGGCGCTGGGAAAATATACTGTGACAGAACTCCTGGCTTTAGAAAGCGCCAGATTTGCCGGAAAAAATGATATGGAATTAAAGGCATATTTTGGCGGATTTAAGACAAATTTCTATGATCTGCTGAACGCTTATACTCAAGTGGTAAAAGAGATCAACAGGATCTTTGGGTTAGTCTCGCAGAAAGAGTATGAAGACCTGTTATCTTTAAAGGAAACACTTGATCTGGTCACAACCGCTTCAACCCGGCATCCGGATTGGTTTGTGTATAATAGTGATGATCTGCATGATTTTAGAGCAGATTTTATCGCTGTGGTTAAGGATTTACAAAAGAAATTGGTTGAAGAATATTCGTTGACACAAACGGTTGGCGCGCATGGAAAAAGTACCCTGCTGAGACTGCGGGCATTCTTAAAATCAAGAGGTATCATTGAAAGGTATGCTGAAGCCAAAGCTATGCGAATCGGAAGAGTCTATCGAAAAGCGAAGAAGAAAGAGGCACAGATACAAGAAAAAATAAAATCAGGAGAGAATTTTCTTCCCGTGCTTAAAGAATATGTCCATCTTTTAGATGATCTCAATCAGCTTTTGCATGTTGTGGCTTTAGATATTCTTACCGTGTTTCAGCGGTTTGAAAGTGAACTTGATGCCTTGATGCCGATATATCGTGAATTCATCAATAACATCCATGATGCTACTGTTCAAGAAGAGATTCTAGTAAAATATCGTGAATTCGTCGCTCTGTTTATAGCATTGAGAAGACAGTTAGAAAATCCTCAGTGGGCGAACATCAGTAATACACTTGGGAAGAATATCCTTGATGAAGCTGATGAATTGATGAAGATCCTGTTGTCGAGAAGCAGGGAGGGGCCGAGAACGAGAGGTGTACGGGTTAAGAAAGAGAATAAGGAACAGAAAAAACGGGAGAAGGCTGAAGCACGAAGAATCAAGAGAGAAAATAAAGAACAGATACGACAGGCAAGGAAAGAAGCCATGAGGAAAAGAAAAGAAGCTTTGGCGAATGATCTCAAGAAGAGGTGGTGGAGAGTTAAACATGTCACTTCTTCAACAGCAGAAGGATTGAAAGAAGGCTGGATAGAAGGCGGAAGGAAACAAGAAGCAAAAAGAGAAGAGCGTGCTAGAGCAAGAAAGGAAGCCAGAGAGAGACAAGAAGAGTTGCGAAAAGGAGTACGGCCAACACCTGGACCGAAAATGAATTTATTACGACACAATGAAGTACAAGAACGAATAGCAAAGCAGAGGGATAAGCAGTTGCAAACAGAAGAGAGGAGACGAAAAATAGATGTACTGAAAAAGAAGTTGGCTGGAAAATGGTGGAGAGTTAAACATGTCACTTCTTCAACAGCAGAAGGATTGAAAGAAGGCTGGATAGAAGGTGGAAGGAAACAGAACCAGAAGAGAGAAGAGAAAGCTAAGGCTAGAGAAGAAGCCAAGAGATTAAAGGAGAAAGAAAAAGAATGGAAACAGGAAACTGCTGAGCAAAAGAAAAAAGAAAAAGATCAAGCTAAAGCCAAAGCTCGAGATCAGGCAAAGTTAGCTGCAGCAGAACGATGGAGACTTCGCAAAGAAAGACTAGCAAGATTATTTAGGCGGTCTCTTCGAGGTTCTGGAAGTACTCCCTCCGAGACAAGTGCAGAAGAACAGACTCTGGAAAAGACGGAAGTGGTCAGGAAAAGATTATTCCCGCGAAGAAAACCTAAACCTTAAAAGATTCATAACTACTATTTTTCTTTCTTGAAACTATCGTTTTTCAGAATTTATCCTTTCTTCACCGCTTCCATAAACACTTTCTGCACATCGATAGCAATCCCTTTTTCTGAACAATTTATTTCCACAGCTGACATCTGCGCCATGCCGATAGCCACTAACTCGCCCTTTAAGGTAAGGATAGCTACCGTCTCGCCTTTTTTAAAATTCTCTAGTTTGCTGATCCCGGGAATGCCTAAGTTCCGCCCATGTGTTAAGCTCGCTATTGTAGAATCAAGGATCCAGCACTTGGCAATATACTTTAGCGCCATCTCCATCGGCTGAATGCAATATCTCCAAAACTTATCATTATCCTCTTTCTTAAAATAGTAATATGCATCTTGAAGATCCTGAAGAGTTACCAGATGATCCTGCTCCGTGAACGGCCCGGCCTGCGTTCTGCGCAGCTCTGCCATATGTGCTCCAATGTTTAATTCTTGGCCAAGGTCATGACACCATTTTCTCACATACGTCCCAGCTTGACATCTCATCCTGAATAAGACATCTTGTCCTTCCATCTCTAGGATAGCAATCTCATATATTTCTCTGGTTCGCACTTCTCTCTTGACGGCACTTTTGATCGGCGGCAATTGCTGGATCTTCCCGGTTAATTTAACAATAGCTTCTTTCAACAGCTCTTCTGGAACTTCTTTATGAAGATGCATCAAACAGATATACTCTTTCGGTGCTGTCAACAGAAATTCCGTTATCCTGGTAGCCCTTCCCAAGGCGATAGGCTGCACGCCCGTAACCTGTGGATCTAATGTTCCGGAATGCCCTGCTTTAGAAATCCCTAAAATCCTTTGAACATAATCTGATACTTGATGAGACGTCGGCCCTTTCGGCTTATCTATGTTCACGATTCCATATGTTACCAATTCCTCTGATGTCCGATCTTCAGGAGCTTTGCCAAAGTCTCCCGTTGATTCTTTTTTAACAAAAACTTGTTTTGACACCATTAAGACTTAAATCTGCTCATTATTTTAAAAATCTTTACTAAAATTATTTATAGAGATAACTTTAGCATGCTCATTCTCGTTTCTCTAAGGAAATATTTATAACCCCCCCAGACACAAGTATGACATGGTCGTTATATTTGGATTAGTGTTAAATCCGTGGATTTTGGCAGGTCTTTTTGGGGTACCAGCAGCTGCTGGCGCTTATGTTGTATATAAGCGAGTGAGATTAAAAAGAGCCGAGGTTCGCTCCGTTAAAAATGCCAGTGGTTTCATGCAAAAAAAACTCCTACAAGAAGAAGCAGTTGAAAAGTCAGAGAAAGTTAATTTAGCTCGTGTCCAGGCTGAGGAAAAAACCACAAAATCGACACTCCAAAAGAAAGCTGCAGAAAAACAGGCGGCTGGCGAGGATACTTTAGAAACAGACGTGATCAAAAAGCTTGATAAGGTTGAAGGAAAAGCGGAGGAAAAAGAGGTTGAATCGCAGATCGTTACTTCTCATGCAGAAGAGGAGATTACTGCCGCCACGGCTGCGGTGGAAGGTGCTATTAAAACAATTTCACAAGAGGTCCAACATACAGAGCAGGTGCAGGCAGTGGAAGCTAATGAGGATCAACATATTGCTGAGGTTGTTAAGCAAATAGAATCGGTTAGTTCCCCCACAGAAATGCAAGGATTAGCCAGAGAACGACTTCAGCTGTTTATTCAATCTCTTCTGCCTTACTTAAAAGAAGAGCTGGCTTTGGAAGAGAGAGAAGTAGGATTAAGGAAGGAATCTGTAGAAATGATGAATAGTTCGATCAAAGACATAAAAGTGCTTCTTTCTGCAGCCAATGAAGCCTTAGCAAAAATAAAAAAGATTGAAGGGAAGGAACAAAGAAATCTAAACCAAGAGGTTAAAGCAAGCGCAAATGTAAAGAAGAAGATAGCTGCTGAGATTGACAAGGCAAAAGAACAAAAAACTGCTCCAGAAGAATTGGCCGCTTTGGAAAATAGGCAGAAAAACATAGAGAAAAGCCATGATGATCTGAAAGCTATGAATGCCTATCTCCGAAAGATAGATGACATGATCAAGAAAATAGTTCAGCCTTTGACATTTTCCTGCAAAGAAATCATTAAACTTGGAAGAGATGAATCAAAGGACGTGACCCATGTTAAGAATAAGCAAAAAGAGGCTGGAAAAGCCTTGAAGCTGATCAAGAAAGGTATAGATTCCCTAACCCGCCTTCCAGAGGAATATAAGAACTTTGATGCCTTAGCCACGCATTTCTCAGAAGAAATGAAAAAATATTTTGAACAACGTATCCATTCTGTTCAGATGGATCTGGAGATAAGAGAAGCTGACAAAAATATTATTGTTGATTATATCCAGGCAACAAGATACTTCTCCGTAATTGAACGGCATCTGAGAGGTCTGGAAAAATTAGAGGAAGATTTTGAAAAAGGGATGGAAAGCATCTCCTTTATGATCTCCGATATATTGAAAAATTGCGGTCAGGATGAGGCAGCAGGGCAAATCTATGGCTTTGCTATCACACTAGAATCAGATTCTGTACGGTATTCGGAATTTAAACAGAAAATAGGAGATGATATGAGTGCAGAGATTAAGCTTCTCTCCCAGAATGAGGAAGCTCTTACCAAGAATATAGAAAATCTAGCAGAAAGGGATAGAGCAAAGATTGCCCAGCTTCAAGTGATGCATAAGGAATGGCAACAGGCTTTAGCCAAGATCACAGAAACAATAGCGGAAGATGTAAAAGAGAAAGGAAATATGTCTGATTCGAGAGTCAGTAACATCAACCAGAGGGTTTCAGCTATCAATGAGAATAGTAAACAGAAACTAAAAGCTGCGTGAGAAGTATTTAGACTGCTGCGACTTTAGGTGAGTCTGCAGTTTCTTTTTCCTTTGTGATACCTTTTGTTGTACCCTTCTTATCCCCTTTTTCCGCAGCTGGCTCTTTCTTTTTCACACCAAACAATTCAGCATGAACTACACCATTATCATCTTTCGCAGCAGTAACTTTAACTTTTGGCGGTGGATTCTGGATACCATGTTTCCAGATAAAATCATTTACTTCTTTCCCTAATTTCACTTCTTCTGCCTTGAAGTGCTTAAGAAGAAATTCTTGAGCAGCCTTAACTGCCTTCTCTGTCTTTCTCCACGTAGGAACTTTCATGAATTCTTTTCTTAGAGGAATGGTATACGTCCTTTCTTCACTTTTTTTGGTATCTTTTTTTGCTGCCATGATGTATCACATCTTAAATATCATAAATATCCTATGCTTTCGTACCCGTCCTTCTCCACGAACGCTTCACAACCGTATGCTTGGAGGGGTGTACTCTTCTTCCTTTACCATAAATCTTGAATACTGTCCAGAAAGGAGCCCATTTGGTCTGCTTGCTCTTCTTGATCAATCGCTTCTTCTTTGCTGGATGTCGATATCGTGCCATAGCTTTAGTAAAGCTATCATCAAAGGTGGGTTTCGCTTGACATGCAAACGAGCAAAACGAGTTTGCTCGCAGGTCACCGCTCAAGCCCACTATAATGACAATAACTTTAGTAACCTCCTTGTCTTACTCCTTAGCCCGTGAAGATTTGCTTATCCCCACTGCCAATGAATCTAAAAATGATTTTCCTTTTGGCGTCAATATTCTTCCTTTGTGCACGCCTTTTGTCGTATGCTTGATTAGATCTGACTTTTCTAATTGCTGCAGAATCTTTCTGATGATCGACCCTGAAGCTTTAAAGAACTTCTCTGGTTGATGCCCCCGGTCCTTCTTTCCGCCATATTTTGTCCTTAACTTCTGTGTTCCGACCGGACCAAGCTTGGCGATGCTCCTTAAGATAGCTGCAGAGCGGTGGTACCACCAATCAGGATTGTCTGGAACCCGTTCGTTATGCCTGCTCGTCTTGACAAACTTGCTCCAATCAGTAGGCTGGACAAGCTTCTGCTTTTTCAATTCTTCGGCAGCCTTTCGAACGAGGCTCCCTTGATCTGCAGTGAAGATATTGGTCATAACGCTTCAATAATGTGACCCATTTATAAAGTTTCTGGATTATTTTTTGCCTGTTTTTGAGGATTTGGCCTTTTTCAGAGCAGAATTCCAGCTTCAACCCCCTCCCAGAGCGGTTCTCAACCACATAAAGGTTTAAATATTTTAGCAGTTTCTTGATGATTATAGCAAATAACTTTAATTTTCGGATTTTTCCGAAAAGCAAAGCTAAAGTTATTTGCTTATTAGAAAATCACTTTACAAAAAAAAGTAACGAAAATTAAAGTGATTTTCTATAGTAAAAAGGTGATGATTTTGGTTTTGAAAGTTGTTAAAGACTTGGGAAAAGATGCCCATGAGGATTTGCACCGCTTAGTCTCCGGCTACATCGCTGCTGATCAGCTGAAAAAAGAATTGGAAGGGATAGACCACCATCCAGTGAGCGAGCATAGAAGAAGGATCAGAAAAGCGAAACGGGCCCTGCGCTGGCTGAAGCGGGCTAGCCTGCGCTTTGCGCAAGAAGCAAAAGTGGTCGTTACAGACTTGGAAAGAGTGGGCAAGATCGGCTTATCTCAGCGCATGGAAGAGATTGACAGGAATTTAGCAAGAAGATTAGATATGCAATGGAAAAAGTTTGCTCAGCTTGTTTCTCGCTATGGAGATTCACAAATTGATAGAGATTTTGCTCTCTTAGAAAAGAGTGAGCGTGATCTGGAAGCGATCTTGCAGTTGAAGTCTACTCAAACAACGCGGGCACAGCAAAATGTCCATCAGCTGATCATGACCTTAGAGAAAGATGCTCAAACCTTGATCACTTGGATTCAAGGCACGGACGAAATCTTAAAAGAGATCATCAAATTTGAAGAATTCTTGGAACGGGAATCGCTGTTGGCCGCGTGAAACATATCTCTACCTCCATCCTTTTCCCTAGCAAATAGGTTTATATATCTTCTATCCTTCATTCTCTCATGGACATGAAAAAGAGGATGCTTGTCATAGTTGTACTGATATCTGCTTTTTTTCTCGCTTCCTGCAGCTCCAACAGTTCTTCTGGCCCATTCAACTTTGGCAGCAAAGCAGATAGTGTGATTTCCGCATTAGCCACCTTCAGCTCCAGCCTCTGCAACCTCAGTGAAGACGAAATGACGGCAATTACCCGCTTCCTCATCGCTTTCCTCACTTTTATCGTTCTCAATTCTGTCGTGATGATGATCGGAGAAAAACATGGCCACAGCTGGCTGAACAAGAGCGAGAAAGGATTCCCTTCGGCAGCGGGCTTAGGGATTTCCATCTTCGTTGCCATCGTAACATTCATTTTCCTTCCGGAAAGTATCTTAAGCTTTATCGGAAGCTCTTATGCCGCCATCATCGGCTGGGTTTTAGTCTGGGCTCCCTTAGTTGGAGGAATTTACCTTTGGATCAGGCTGAAAGAAAATCTGGGAAAATTTCATTGGCTGCTCTTGGCCCTAGTCTGTATAGGACTAGCCATCATCTATGGCTATGGCGCTATAACCTTTCATGACTTTGGAGGGGTCTGCTGATGGTTTTTGAATTAGGTCTGGGAACAGCTGTCGTCTGGGCTTTCCGTTCCGGATTAGCTGTAGCTACCATAGGTGGAGGCTTAGCTGTCGTCAAAGCGATCGGTTCTTTCCGTAAAGGGGATAGTGATGACAGCAGCTATGGCAGAGATGAGCGATACTCTGCTGATGAACGCCATGAACGTCGGGTAAAAGATGATCCTGCGTTAACCGCAGAACTGCAGCAGGAAGGAAAGCAAGTCTTTGCTGACCTGCTGGGCAAAGAAGTGGAAGAGCAGGAAATGGGTAAAGTACTAGCTGGACTGAAAGAAGATTTCAAGCAGCTTGTTCCTTTAGTAGAAGAGATACGGAAGAAAGGCTTTGAGAATGAAAATGAGTATAAATCATTCCTTGCCCTGCTTCGCCATTTTTATGACCTTATCCTTACGGCAGAGAAGCATTTCAGCAAGGCGAGTGCAGAAAATACCTTATTAGCGCGCGATTTTGAAAAATTCAAGAAAGAGATCGAGCAGAAATTGGAAGAAGGCCATTCCTTAAGATCAGATCTGAAGCAGCTTACAGAAGATAAGAAAAAGATCGATGAAGAATTTTCTCATCTTCGTACGGGAATCTTAGCCCTTCACGCAAGGTTTCAGGATAAGGAAATAAATGATATTCTTTCAAAGATAGCTGGCATCGATAAGGAAGGGCATCTTCCATTAAAAGCGAATGAAAAGCTCCCTAGCTGGAAAAAATCGTTAACAGATTATCTGCATGACTTCGAACAACGCGGATTAAAACCAATGTCCGACAACAGAAGGCCTTCTCTAAGGACAGCGATGGAAGCCCATGAAAAGATGCTATTACTTCATGAAGATTTTGCCCGCGAATTGCAACGTGTTCGAGCAGCAGCAGAAGTTGCCGTAGAAAAACCTACTGCAGAACAGGCAGCAAAAGCAGCGTGATTCTAAAAATGTATTTGTTTAGCTTTAAGAGGCTTCATCTTCAGTGACCTGCAAACAAGCTCACTTGTTCGCTTGCTAGAGGCACTGCCGATAGGAGTGACACAGACAAGAGAGAAGGCTTTCATTTCTGGAGACATAAAGTCTTATAGGAATACATTCTCTCCGCTCTAACGCATCTTGGGGAATGGCACTTAAGATAATCTTTGGATGCGGCGAGAATCGCGGTTCGTGATCTGGCCGCATGCCAATCGCGGTTTGCTTCTCTCGCCGAGGCATATGGACCTCCTCCGGACCGGACCAATGGAAGCCTTAATAAACTTGCTGCGCATAATGGTACTGTGCATACTGAAACTAAAGAGATCCAAGACACACACGAGGAATTGTTACAAATGCGTACCCACTACGCTGACTGGCGCGCGGCTCTGAAAGTGCTCGGCATCACCAGAGACGAGGTGCCGGAAAAGTTTCAAGTGAGTATGTATGACCCCAGGCCATATCGTATAGTCGAGCGCGCATTGTACCAGTTTCTCTGCGGCTACCTTCTCCCCGATAGAGGAGTGGATGATCGACCTCGAGCTTTGAGTGATTACCCATACGTGGGACTGGAGATGCTCGCTAAGGAGATTGATGTGGTTCGTCAAACGAACCCAGAGCTTCCAGCGCTGTCAAAACATCACGTAGAGGGCTTGATTCACGGGGAAGGCTACCGCTCACTTGCCTTCAGTGATGGTGAACGTGCCTTGCTTCGAGAGGTTCTAGCGAGATTGGCGCGGGGTGTTGAAGTTTCTGAGGATCTGGATAAAATCCTTGACTGAATACGGACAAGGAAAAATTTCAATGGAACGCGAGCCGTAGTTATCATCGACCAGCTTCCGCTTGAATCCGAAGGATTTAATCTGGGTGTTTTCCTTGAGCGAATCGGATGGAGCGGGACGGCGCCTGCAAGACTAGTGCATCCCTTCATCCTCTGCGCGCAGGTGAGATAATTCATCTAATTTATGATCTCGTACCTCGGCTAACGCATCAGCTAAGTTTGGTGCTCCAGGGATCTCTCGTCCAACGTACAACCCCACTATCGGTGAGTCTGGTCTAACTCTTCCATCAATGACTGCTGGTCCAAAACGAATACTCGCTTCTGCTCCTGCTAGCTCATCATTAAGCGCATTATACCTTACCCCGGCAACACTTTCCAAATTCCTTGCAAAATAAAAATCACTCATGTTTTCACCTCGAACGAGCAGAGCAAAAGGTGGGGTATATAAAGCTAATTATACTCTATTCAATAATAAAAATCAGTACATTCGTAAGCTATTTTTGACGGAGAAGATTTTATAAATACCGAAACTCTCCTTCAGAAGATGATCAAAAGAGGAATGAAGATATTACCCTTGCTCAGCATGCTCATCACTCTCCCCCTTGTTGCCGCTAATCCCGTTGACACGTTCCGAGGATTGAGTAGCAAGATCATCCAATTTGGCAACTTAAATTTCTTAGGCTTGTCCGATCAAACTGTAATACTTTCTTTGATGCGCATCCTGATCTGGCTGTTGACCTTCACACTATTCTTTGCCGTAACGTCCAATGAGCATATCATCAAAATTTTCAACAGGAAATATGCTACGGTCATCAGCTTAGTTCTAGCCACCATCGTAGCCTTGTTCTTCGCTGATAATTTATTATTATTAGTCGGAGGAGGCGCAGCTGCTATCGTCGCTTTTATCTTGATCGGCGGTCCTGTCGTTGCCGTTGGTTATCTATTATGGAAAATACCTGGTCATGACCATGAAGAGCATGCTGGCCATGTCTTTCTTAAATTATGCTTATGTGTTTTTTTATTATGGATCTTGGGAGCGATCAAATTCCACTTGCTCCAATTGGGAGGATAAATGGACTATAGCCTTTTCTTCATTGACCATGCCGTACAATTTCTCGATCTGGCGATGAGTGCGGTCATCATCCTTATTGTTTGGTATGGCTTCAAGCTTGCTGCCCGATTACTTTCTAAACAAAGTTCCGGACATTGAGATAGATTCTTCAGATAACTTTAACAAATTTTTGACAGTAACTTCATGTTCTAGACACAGCTTGTTTTCTTAAAATATAGTGTACATAAATATAACTTTTCTTTATGAAAACAGATAAATAAAATATTTAAAAATTAATTTTACTTTTAAAAATACCACTTTTAATATCATTTTACTCTAAAAAGAATATAAAAACAATATAATAAATAATAAAGAAATGTTTATATACTCAAAATGGTTCATCCTCCTCATAATGAAGCGCTTAGACCATTCTCCTACGTTGACGACAATCTTGCGCGTAGAAGCTGTCCTGAAACAAGCCAAAGAACCGTTGCGCATCGCAGAAATCAAAAGGCGATTGCCCAAGCAAGTCAACCATTATACGATAAAGAGAATCCTGCAATATCTGGAAGAGAGCAAAAAGATTTCTTTTAGCTTAAAAGGAATTTCATGGAGGTTTGATTATGGCAGTTGATCTCACTTCCTGGACGGTAAGCTCTGTTCTCGATTTTTTAGACATAGCTATGGCTTTAGTTATGATTCTGATCATCTATTATTTGTTACGCTTACTCTTAACACTATTCAAAAGCTTCAAATTCCCCAGCTTTGGTGGAGGAGACGGTGGAAGCCGTGGATATCCTGGTGGAAGTTATGAACGTTCTGATGGAAATTCTGAAAGAGGGAGTAGAGAACGAAGCAGCAGTTCCGATGAAGGCAAAGGCAGCCGTGATACACCAAAAGAAGAGCCGAAACTAGCAAGAGTTTACGGCAGCATCGTCAATCAAGGAGGAGCAAAACTCATCAGTAAAGTAACGTTGAAGAAAGATGGAAAAGTGGTCATTGAAGCAAATTTTAATGGCGCCTACCAATTCATTAACTTAGTGCCGGGAGATTATGATGTTACTTCTCGTCCAGCGGAAAATAAGTATGCGACAAAGCAGGAAGTGTTCAAGCTGGCAGGAGACGAATTAAAGCGCCATGACTTTATCCATGAAGAAAGCCAAGAGCCAAAGATATTTGGTATAGTAACGGATCATGATGGCATCCCCCTCTTCAGCAAGATAACGTTGCTTCAGGGAGATCGCGAGATCATTTCAAAAGAAACCACGGCAGAAGGGAAATATGAGGTTAAAGAAGAATTGAAACAACTGCCTGCAGGAACGTATAAACTTCGTTCAGAGCCAAGTGATGCTCTCTTTGACACGATCGAAGAAGATACAATTGCTTGGGATGCAATAAAAAGTATTGAAGTGAATTTTAAACATGTCAAAACACGACACATTAAACTCAGCGGCAGCATCGGTGATGAAGAAGGAAATTCTCTAGGCTGTAAGAGCAAGATAACCTTGTATAAGAACGTGAACAATGCCTGGGAACTTGTTGCTCAGATCAAGGTCAAAGACTATTATGAATTCCCTGATTTAGGGAGTGATAATTACAAAGTTGTTTCTAATCCTCTGGATGATAAGCTCCCTATCAAATTCAAAGAGCAGGAACATGAAGTCAGCTTATTTGTCAAAGATGTCACGCAAGATTTCCGACATAAGCGAGAAGAAACAAGCTTAGCTGTTTTACTGGGAAAAATTTCAGATACCTCGGGAAACGATTTAGGCTGTGAAACGGAGATAAAAGTTTTCCAGATAAATGAAGATGGTGAAGAGATTCCTGCAACAACCGTTATTATTATTGCAGAGAATACTTATGAAATTCCAAGGCTTCACATGGGCCGATATAAAGTGAGTTCCACGCCAGCATCAAACGCCTTCTTGCCCATAGGAGTGGACAGCGATGTTATCATCACAATAGACAGTACCGTAAAAGAATATGACTTTCAGCATCCTTTACGGACAGTAATTCCCGCAAGAATACGAATCAATGCCTACGCGGATAAAAAACCAATAAAAAGTTCCATCCAGCTGTTGCATGACGGACAGCCTTATGGTGATCCAGTAGAAACAAATCCTGACAAAGATCCTGGCTATGAATTTGTTGGTGTTGCCGTAGGAAAATACCGTGTTATCTCAACGTATCAAGGGCAAGTGAAAGAAAGTGAAGAGTTTAACATCTTTCCTGCCGATAGTAAAGATATTATCATCATCCATGACAGCGAAGCTCAAGTGACAACGCTTATCGTAAAGGTCATACGACGCGCCGACGGCAAGTCTATACCTGCAACATTAGTCGTGGAGAAAGATGGAAAAGAGCAGAAATATGATGTGCAAGGCGGAGCCACCTTTGACCCTATCGATGCCGGGAAGTATAAGATAACGTCTATCCCCCATGATGCAGACAATCCTCAATTTGCCGAATTGGTGGAAAAAGTTACTTTGACAGCAGGAAAAGTGAAAGTCATCTGGTTCATCCATGGAGATGGCTCTTCCATTGCCTCATCGAAGAGCGGCTTCCTTTTCGAAACAGCTGATTTTTTGGAAGTACGCTTCCTTCCTATCCTCCGGCATCAGCTAGAAGTACAGGAAAACGTAGATCAACCAGGAGCTGAGGCGGTTGATCTTTCGGATGTTCGGAGGATGATCGGAGAGATCAAAAGAAAGCTGGATAAAGCTATCATCATTGCCGAAGAAGCATTCAAGCGCTTCCCGCCGCAAGATGAAGAAGACCACCAACTGATCATGAAGCCGCTAAGAAAAATTTACACGCTGAGACAGCTTCTTGATGATAAGAAACGGTATGGATTGAAAGGATTAGAAGGAGACGACTATCTCGCTCTGAAATTAAAAGAAGTCATGAAGATGTTTGAAGGGTTCAGCAAAGGCCTTCATCATCCGGAAGCTT
Source organism: Candidatus Nanoarchaeia archaeon (assembly GCA_035289385.1). Taxonomy (GTDB): domain Archaea; phylum Nanobdellota; class Nanobdellia; order Woesearchaeales; family GW2011-AR9; genus JACOZM01. The sequence continues at coordinate 21,675 of DATDXI010000037.1, forward strand.
TCGCTGACAAAGTGATGGGGATCATCAAAGGGGATAGGGAAGGAAAAGCTATCAGCGGCGGTTTAGAATTATTCCCCGAAGGGATAACGCCAAAACAATACTTTGAACAGCGCAAACAAGAGAATGCCCAGCTGCGGAGAAAGCCCATCAAAATAATGGAATATAATAGGATAGCAAAATATAACTCCCTTATTATTCAATGGAAAGCCGCGCAAGAAGCTGGAGATACGGCAAAGGCAGACAAGTTCAGGAGAAAGATGAATGATATCCTTATCACTGTAAAAAAGCTAGAGGTCAAGAAAGCAGAACGAAGAAATGATACTGCTGCGGTCAGACGATTAAAAGCTGAAATTAAAAAGTTAGAAAAATAGTCTATAAACATTTCAAAAATAAACAAGATAATATTTATTCTATCTTCAACTTCTTTCCTAAAGCCTGTCCCGGCAATCCTGATTCAGAAAAGATAGCTCGAACGCTTCCAGTTCTTCCATGCA
>DATDXI010000038.1:0-3385 GCA_035289385.1 Candidatus Nanoarchaeia archaeon
TAGCAGCAACACAGAAGAGCCTTCTATCGTGGACCGTGCCATTGAAAAGATGAAAGAACTGGTTGGAAAAGAAACAGTCCATCCAGAAGAAGGATTCTATTTATCTGCAGGAGCTAATTCCAATGAAACGGCAGTACTATCTCATCTTGCCTACGTCAATCAAGGAAATTGGGGAGGGTATTTAAGATACCGAGGTAACTGGACTACTGGTGCACAAATGGCTCAATTGTTCATTGCTGACGAATTTACGTATGATAGAAATCACTTTGACCAAAGAAACAGAGGCATGTCTGGAACAGAGATGCTACGAGTAGCGACCGGAGACGCCTTGCCGGGCTGGCTGCCATTGACACCGCTAGGAACTCAGCATGTGGCAGGAAACATAGAATTTAGCCTTGATGAAGAAACATTACTTTTAGATGCAGCAGCACATTATTCTCCCGTTCCGGGATTATTTTTAGAGCTTGGTGCAGGATATAGAATGGAACGGCAGCCAACAACACATCATCCAAGAATCATTGCCGGAATTCTTGCTCCCATCTATGATGAAAATAAAGTAATGCTAATGGTGCGAGGTATCGTTGACCCTCAAACAGGAGATACGAACGCCCAGCTAGATGTCAGGATGAATTTTTAATGCGCTGATAATTTTTAAGTTCCTTAGAACAGGAAACACGACAAACCAAACGCTTCTCAGAAAGGTATATAAATCATCTTTTCTTCCTTCTTGTTAAGAAAATAGTTTTAATAATTTACTATCAGGAAGGAGGTGGATGATGGTCAACGTTGCAATCAATGGTTTTGGAAGAATTGGTCGGATGGTCCTCCGGGCAGGCTGGAATGATCAGAACATCCATTTTATCGCCATCAACGATCTCACCGATACGAAAACTCTAGCTCACTTGCTCAAGTATGATTCTGTCCATGGAATTTTTCAAGAAGAAGTAAGCTGCACCGATAATGCAATAATTATTGGAAAGAAGAAAATCAACGTCTATGCGCAGAAAGACCCATTACTTCTTCCCTGGAAACAGCTCAAAGTGGATGTCGTCGTGGAATCTACTGGCTTTTTCCTTACTAAAGAATTGGCGGGAACTCATCTGAAAGCAGGAGCAAAAAAAGTTCTTCTGAGCGCTGATGCCAAAGGAGAGGGAGTCAAGACATTAATTATGGGAATCAATGAACAGAGCTATGATCCAAAAAAAGATAATATCATCTCCAATGCCTCCTGCACCTCAAACTGCACTGCTCCATTAGTAAAAGTCCTTCATGACCATCTTAAAATAAAGCATGCTTTTTTTACCACAACTCACGCCTATACAGCAACACAAAAGCTTCATGATGCTCCAGATAAAAACCTAAGAAATGCCAGAGCGGCAACACAAAATATCATCCCTCATAGCAGCGGAGCAGCATCTGCCGTGCCATTAACTATTCCGGATATCAAAGGAAAATTAGACGGCATGGCTCTCCGTGTTCCGGTCATCGACGGTTCGATCACGGTATTAAACGCCGTTGTTGAAAAGAGAACAACCGTTCCGGAAGTCAACCGGCTCTTCCAGACAGCAGCAAAGAAGATGAAAGGCATCCTGCAGTACAGCACGCTTCCTTTAGTCAGCTCAGACATCATCGGCAATCCTCATTCCTGCATCTTTGACAGCGAATATACCAAAGTCAACGGCAGTCTAGTTCAAGTTCTGGGATGGTATGACAACGAATGGGGATATAGCTGCAGGATGGTTGATATGATCAAGTATGTTGCAAAATAGAGAGCTTACGATTAGACAAATAGTACCGCAATAAAGGAGATGTTCTGCAAAAGACCGTTACGGACTATTCCTGTAAATAATAAAGCTTGATGCCTTCGGCACAAGCTCATTCAACCTCGCTCTGAGGAGCGGAGTCTTCTGAGCCAAGTTAACATTCACTCAAAATACATCTTCCTTATTCCTTTCACTTTACTGACACGAGCCATCATCTCCTGCACATTCTTCATCTCCTGTGGCACGAGAAGGAAAGAGCATTCTACATCTTTGCTCAGCATCTTCGCTTTCGCTTCCTTAATCTCAAATCCAACTTTAGCAATGGTATGCAAAACATCAGCCAGTAAGCCACTACGTTCTTCCGCGATGACATGAAAGAGGATCTTCTGGTTAAACTCATTCTTCCAATTGACCTTTATCCATCTCCCTTCTTCCTTCAAGGCTAAACGGCACTCCTGGTGATGAACAGAAATGACTCTTCTCTTGGTAATGATTCCCGTAATAGCATCCCCTGGCAGAGGATCACAGCATCTGGCTAAAAAACAAAGGGCTTTGGGAAATTCTTTAGATTCAACAAGAACACCCTGCTCATCGGTAACTGATGGCTTCGGCGTACGGTAAAAGAAAGCGGGAAGCTTTTCATGCTCCGTAAGATATTTTCGTATCTTCTGCCGTGTTTTAGCAGATTTCACCATCTTCAGCCAGCTCATTCTCGGCCTTTGAGACTTGCTGGTAACGATCTCGACAACATCTCCTTGCTGAAGCCGATGTTTGAGAGGAACAAACTTCCCATTGACTCTTGCGCCAATAGCATGATTCCCAACTTCTTCATGGATGAGATACGCAAAATCTAATATTCCCGCTCCTTCCGGCAGCTCCTTGATGTCTCCCTTAGGGGTATAACAGCCAATCCTGTCACCAAAGACATCCACTTTTGCGGATTCCAAAAATTCATGGGCATTGTCTTTCTGCAAATCCAGAACTCCTTTCAGCCAGGACATCTTCTTCTCAAAATCTTGATCAGAATCGATACCTTTATACTTCCAATGGGCAGCCACCCCTTCTTCGGCAAATTCATCCATCTCTTTTGTCCTGATCTGTACTTCAACAATTTTCTTATTCGGTAAAATGATAGCAGTATGGATGGATCGATAGAAATTCGGCTTCGGCTTCGCAATATAATCTTTTAACGTCCCTTCTACGGGAATAAACAACTCATGCAATTTTCCCAATACGGAATAGCAGTCCTTGATCTCTGGAACAATGATCCTAGCTCCTAACAGATCGAGCTGCTCATCAAGAGGAACACCTCGCTTGGTCATCTTCCGATAGATGCTATAAACATGCTTCGAACGCCCTTTTATTTTAAGAACAGACAAGTCTTTTACTGCTTCTGTTATTTTCAGCACAGCTTCCTGGCTGTTCTTCTCCCGCTCTTCCTGAGATTCTTTAAAATAATTCACGATCTCTTGATATTTCTTAGGATTAACCACAGCAAAAGCTAAATTTTCCAGTTCCGTCCTCATATTCTCTATCCCTAAACGATAGGCAAGTGGAGCATAGAACTCCAACACTTCTTCAGCAACAGTTAATTGTCTTTCTTTTGGCAAAAAACGCAGCTG
>DATDXI010000039.1:0-7792 GCA_035289385.1 Candidatus Nanoarchaeia archaeon
AAGACGTGAAATGGCTGTCGGACAATCATGTGGCTGAAGTGATCATCCAATCTTCCCGTTTGGATATCTATTATTCTTATGCTGAAGAATTGGTGAAGAAAGGAAAAGCCTATGTTTGTACGTGTGATGCCGACCAATGGAGAGTGTTGAAAGCAGAAGGGACGGCTTGCTCATGTAGAGAATTGCCTGTTGAAGGACAGCATGCCCGATATAAAAAGATGCTGAAGGGTTATGCAGAAGGCGAAGCAGTTTTACGGTTAAAAACAGACATTAAAGATAAGAATCCTGCTATGCGAGATTTCTCGCTGATGAGAGTGAATGAACATGTTCATCCGCGAACAGGAACAAAGTATAGGGTTTGGCCATTGATGATCTTTAGTGTGGCTATCGATGATTATGAATCAGGTGTTACCCATGTTTTAAATGGCAAAGACCATGCCGATAATGCCAAGAAAGAAGCGATGATCATGAAATGTTTAGGCTGGAAGCCACCGGAATATTCTCATTGGGGAAGGATCAATTTTCAAGGGATGAAGATCAGCACGTCTGAAACACGTTTAAAGATTGAGCATAAAGAATATACCGGCTGGGATGACATCCGTCTGCCGTTCCTGCCAGCATTGAGGAAGAGAGGCTATCAGGCTGGCGCTTTCAGAAAATTTGCCGCTGAAATAGGATTAAGCTTGAATGATAAGACTGTTGCTCCAGAGGAGTTCTGGAAGATCGTCAATGCCTGCAATAAGGATATCGTTGAATCTCAGGCAGACAGGTATTTCTTTGTTGACAATCCAATACGAATCACTGTCCAAGACGCTCCAAAAAAGGAAGTGATGATCAACTTTCATCCGGACTTCCCAAAACGAGGGAAAAGAAAATTAGCGGTTCATGGAGAATTTTTGATATCCGAGAATGATTTCAGGACATTAGGAGAAGGATATCTGCATCGGCTGATGGATTATGGCAACTTTAGGCTGAAAGGAGAAACGTTCCATTACGTTTCTGAATCGTATGATGAGTTTAAGAATTCATCCAACAAAGGAAAAATCATCCACTGGCTTCCTCCCAAGAACAATATGCCTGTGGAGATCATGATGGAAGACGGCAGTATCAGTAAAGGATTAGGGGAAGAAACCCTCCATAATGTAAAAGAAGGAACAATCATCCAGTTGGAGAGAAGATTCTTTGTACGGGTGGATAAGAGTGGGAAAAAAGGGATGACGTGCTGGTTTTTACATAGATAAATTAGGGGATTTTATCACCATCTATTCGAATTAAGAAAAGTTTATAAGAGCAGAGGTTTTGCTGATTACTCGGTGGGGTGTGAATATTGGGAAAAATTAGTCGTGATACGCCGTTAGCTGAAATTACCTTGCGAAGGTATGAAAAGCCTACGATGGGTGATAGGGAACTAGTCAGGAAATTCTGCTTATCCGTAGGTCTTTTACAGCCAGGAGATTCTCGGGATGTCATGGTCGATGTTTTTCATGTCTTATTAAAAGCCCGCCAAGAAAGAGAAGAGCTACATTCTGAAGAAGTAAAAAATAAAGTTATGACGTTACGGAAAAGCTTGAATCTGCCGATGTTAGGCATTGCTTCCTCAAATATCCGAAGACAATTGAAACGGCTGAAAGATCTGCATCTGATCGAGACGAACGCTAATTTGTATCGTATTACGGAATGGAATTCCATTTCAGAGATCTTTGAAGATAAAGTGGAGAATTTCATCATCAAGTCCGTCATGTCCAGAGTTAAAGATTACGTACAGAAGATCGATGAAGAGTTTTCGGAGAAGAAAGAGGAGGAGATGTGATGATAACAGACCAATTCTCCCTTGGAGTTCTTGTTTTTTTCGGCTTCTTTTGGCTTATCTGCATGGGTTTAGTTGTAGCAGGATTTGTGTTTTGGATTCTGATGCTCATTGATGTCATCCAGAGGAAGTTTGCAAAAGATGATGATAAGATCATCTGGGTTTTAGTCGTTGTTCTGGCTGGGATTATCGGGGCATTAGTGTATTATTTTGTGGTCAAGAAAAAAGAGAAGAAGAGAAAGTGAGTGCAGGAGAATGTTATTTTGAGTGATAATATTTTTAAAAGAGTATTATTTTGATATTCTATGCCTAAACAAGAAAAGACAGAGTACCGGTTTCTCATTGTGGATGATGAATGCGATGGTGGAAATCTGGAAACTATTACTTCTCTATTCTGGAGTAATGTTACGGTTCAAAGAGTAGGGACTAATAACCGCGCTCTTGAAGCTTTACGTTCTCAATCATATGACGTTATCTTTTATGATTTAGGAATGGAAAACGGCGTTTGGGGAGGGGGGAATTATCCCATAACTCATCGGATACGGGAAAGCTCTTCTCGGGCAGTTTTAATTGGGATTAGCGCTCATCCTCAGAGCCATCCTTCCGTTGAAGATGTTGATGCTGTTAGAGATAAAAGAATACTCTTGTATCAAGGTCAGGGAGAACTTCAGAGGTTATTGCAGGGGTATGGAATTGACTTGGAACGACGACAGAGAAAAGGATAAACTCATTCAGATAAATCTGTCAGAGAAATAGATAAAGAACAATTTCAATCACAACAGAGCTACAGATATTCAACCCAGGAAAGGAATAATAATCCTAAACGATATCTTCTTCAGCTACGACGATGTAATCTCCTGAAGCGATGACGGCAGAGAAAGGGATGAGAATGTTGCCTTCCTTATCTTTCTCCAATTCCATCTTTTCAGTATAATTTGTTGGGTTGCGCAGCATGAGGTGAATCAATTCGCCGGAACCTACTTCAAAAATAAGGTCGCCAACTTCACCAAATTTCTTTCCAGTCTTTGAAACGACCGTCTTCCCCAATAGTTCCTTAGAATAGCTTTTTCCTTTTTCTTCCATGATCATTCACCCTCATTTAATCTTGATACTCCCCTCTTAAAGACGGAGAATATATAAAGTTTACGGTGATGCTAAATACGCATGTGGATACACAATCTTAACCCTACATTACTTGACTTGGGAATGGTAGAGATCCGCTGGTATGGAATTGTCTACGTTCTGGGTTTCTTTTTAGCCGTCTGGTGGCTTCATTTCATGAAGAAGAGAGATAAATTAAGCTTAACTACCGATGAAATATGGGATTTTGCCTTTTATCTGATGCTAGGGGTTATTATTGGATCACGGCTCTTTTTGATGGTCTGGCATCCTCAGACCTATCTGTTGAAGCCTTGGAACCTTCTGCGTATCTGGGAAGGAGGCATGAGCTTCCACGGTGGTTTTGTAGGAATTGTCACGGCTGCCTATTGGTATTGTAGGAAGAAAAAGCTACATTTCTGGAAGATGGCAGATATTTTGTCTATTCCAGCAATGCTGGCCTTAGCTTTAGGAAGGATAGCTAATTTTATCAACGGAGAGCTTTGGGGTAGAGTATGGGATGGAAGGTGGTGTGTCAATTTTAGGAATAGTGGAGGAGGAGACGTCTGTAGGCACCCTTATCCATTATATGAAATGGGAAAACGGTTTGCCATCTTAGGTTGGTTGGTCTTCCTTGCCTTTAAGCGAGAAGTGAAGCCAGGGTTTATTTTCTGGAATTTTGTCTTTTGGGAAGGTTTAGGCCGATTTTTGCTGGATTTTGTCAAAGAAGACCCTTTATTGGCCGGTATGACGTTAGGGCAGTGGATGAGTTTAGTCATGGTTATTGTAGCAGGGATTGTCTTCTGGAAACAGTATAGGGAAGATTGGGGAAAGGTATTTAAATAAGCCTCGCTTCAACTTTAAAAAAGAGCTCATTTTAGATGATTTTAACAGAAAAATAGACTAGGAGGTATACCTATGAGAACAGCAATTGCTTTAGTAGTGCTAATAGGCTTGCTCGTTGTTGGTTGCGCAACCCCAGAAACAACGATGAATCTGCCGAAAGCTGCGGACATGCCTGAAGATAACCGAGTAGCAGTTCCAACGGGACAAGTCAGCCAAGTGGTTATCAAAGACAATGAATTTTTACCAAGAACTGTGGAAGTTTCTGTCGGTGATACCGTAGAGTGGGTTAACACAGATATGGTAGAAGATGAAGATACCGGTGATTTAGAAGGAGTCGATCATACGATCAGTTTTGACAACGGTGAATTCGATCAGTTCTTGCCATCTGGAACAAGCGTAAGTCATACGTTTATGGAAGCAGGAGTTTATGCTTACACGAGCAGTTTGCATCCACAAGCGCAAGGGATCGTTGTTGTGAGTTAAGGTTAGAATTTTTGTTTTTTTATTTTTTTTATTTTTTGTTTTCAAGTTTTTTATCAGATAACTATCTTCTACTCATGCCTTACTAGAACTTTTCTTTGCTCACTTAGGAACCAAAACTTCACGACGAACCCCACGAATGGCACTACGGTTGTTGTTAATGAACCTATCCCCTGCATTGAAGGTCTGCAAGTAGCCGAAATAGCACGCCCGCACAAAGATATCTTCTGACCTATTCTGTAATTGTTCTTGAACAATATTTTCTTTAAAAAGAGATAAAAAAATCCCATCGCAAGGAATATCAGTTCCATATACTGCAGAAAACAACTTTTTCTCTTCAGTAGTATTTTCCACACCTGCTTGAATATATCCGTACGTTGAACTAGAATAGTCATTTCTAAGATGAAGACCTGAATATCGTATCGTTGCCGATTGTCTAGCTCGTATTGCTGATACAACATGCTCTTTCATTTCTCCTTGAGGAACGAAGAACTGATTTCTTACAATCCCATGATACACATCTTCTCTTAACCTAGGATCAACAAAAGGATTCCCTTCTCTACCAAGAATATCAACTACAGCTTCGCCTTCAACTAACCGATACACCGCCAGATTAGCCGTATTTACTCCTTCAATGGGAGCGCCATCCTGCCACGCTTTCCAAACTTCCTGAGAAGTCTGCCACGTCGCGACATCAGCCAGTAGGCTGAGGTTCTCCAGCAAATTCCTGCCGTCAGCAATCCGTCCCACAACAGGATCAATGGTCATTATGTTTCACCAGGTAATACTATTTTAAGAAACCTCCTCAATACACATTCATCACTTTTCTTAACAATAAACTGGCAAGGATAGAGATGATGATATACAACCCTAACCACCCAGGATGCCAGCCAAATAAAGAAAGTTCACCAAGAGGCTGGAGTTTGTCATAATTGATCTGGATAAGGGCAATATCGGAATGATCATACCTTGTTATTGGCTCTTCATACTGCACTTCTTTAGTGATCAGCACCTTCTTGCTCTGTTCCGTATGATTCGTCTTGACCGTTAAGAAGTGCTCTCCTTCATCACTTTTCAAGCGCCACGTTACCCTATCAGAGATCGGCTGAGCAGCATCACTCAATAGTTCTGTACGTTCATCAACGATCAATTCTGCCTCTCCGGTTACTCCTTCCGCAAACTGCGCGCTGACACTATATGTTTCGTCAGGAAAAATAGGCTCATACATCAAGTGAGCGTTCATCCAGCTGAAGATAAGAATTATCGGCAGCATCGTGATCAAAGTTGCCTTAAACGAATGTTTCATGTACTGAAGGTTTGCCGACATGGCTTCCTTCTGCACTTTCATCATCTCTTCTGGCTGATTACGCAGCTCCTTCATCTTCTTCTGGAACTCTTTCTGCTCGTCTTTCAGCCTCTTCATCTCATTTTGGTTGGTGAAATACTTATAGACTAAAACGATGACTAAAGAGATGAGAAGAGATAACACTACAATCGCCCAGAACGGACCAAGATTGATCAACGGTTGCAATACCGGATTTAAAATAGGATCTAAAAAAGCCATTATTTCAGACGTGAGAGCTCGGTTTTATAAAAGTTATGGATAGTGAGTCTTATTTCCCCTTTTTCTTCCAATAGCTAAACCCTAATCCACCTATCAGAGCCAACACACCGATGGCAGCTATACCCCCAAATAGGGATTTCGAAGTAAATCTGCTGAAAATGCCGGTAGCCTGACCTACACCTAATGGAGATGCTGCAACAGTTTCAGCAGTTGGAGCACTTGTTACATCTAAAGTAGTATCAGTAGTCGTTTCTTGCGCCACAGGAACACTATCCAGGACTGGTAAAAGGGAAGGCTCTTCCGAAACTTGCTGAACAGGAACAGCGTCCTTGACACATCTTCCGCCAACTTTAGTATAACCTGAACTACATGTTCCTCCACCACTGCCTCCACCGCCACTGACACTGGAGGTACTTGACGTAGATGCAGCAGGAGCAGCGCCAAACATGCCCCAGGTAGAAAAATGATCAGTGATGGCCCATACCTGATTAGCTTCAGTATCAACCCCTCCATCAGGAGCTACACCATCTTCACCATCATACTTCACCCACTCGCCGGACGTCTCGTTATAATAATATAAGCGTAAGGTAGACTCATCGATGCCTTTGGCTGCTACTTCTGCATCACTATAATTAAATGTTATACGAGCAGAATCAATATTCCCTTCAAGGTCTGGAGCTAGAATCTGCACAAAATGATCTAAGTGTAATCCTGCATCATCAGCTCCAGGAGCGGTGGAAGTCCCTTTCATATAAAAGGAAGTGGCAGCATAAGCTAAAACATCAATCTCAAGGGTAATATTCAAATCTGTCGCACGGACGGTTTCCGTCGACTCCTCATCAAATTCCACCCATTCATCAAGGAAAGTATCATCACTGGAAGATGTTTCCGTGACATTGAATGTCTTTCTTTCTGTCTGTGTGTTCTCTAAGGTATCACCAATAGTAAGGGCCAGGGTATACGTCCCTAAAGCTAGCTCTCCTAAGGGAACGGAAAAGGAATAGATAGCTGAAGTACTTCCCTTTCCGGAAACTCCTTTAACATTTTCTTCGCCGTCAACAAGACTCCCTTCATAATAGGTATCTGCCTCCTCATTGTATAATGAAATGCTCCCTAAGGAACTTAAAGCATCGGCAACTTTTGTGGTTACAGTGATTGTTTCATCAGTAGTCCCTTCCTCAGGAGTGATATAAAAATAAGTTATTTCAGGAGCAGTGGTATCTTTGGTGAAGGTGATCTCCAACTCCACACTATTACCTTCAGCCCCACCAAGGTCGGTGGCCACAACCTTAAAAGTATGTCCCCCCTCAGTAATATCCTGAAGCTCAGGATAACAATAGACTTGAGTGAAAGAATCATCCTCCGAACCACACAATTCCATGATGTCCCAGTAATCGTAGGAAAGAACTTCTTCATCATCAAGGATAAATTTGATGCCGCTGAGCTGAGAGCCTGTCCCATCAACATATACTTCTGCTTCAATAGTAGATGAAGTGGTAGATCCCCCATTCGCTGGAGAACTTATTTCCACAATAGGTACTTCTTCATCAGTAATATCATATTGGGAAGAAGTAGCCTCGGCAACAGAAATGCCCCCATCAGTCTGCCGCGGTGAAAAGCCTTCTACGGTAAATGTCAGAGTCCCATATGGCACATATTGGGTAAAAAGATAGTCCCCTGTATCCTCATCGTAAATATCAATCTCCCAAGGTTCATCCGTCCAAAAATCTATATCAGTGATCGTATCCCCTCTACCCTCCGGTTCCACGATCGTTGGCCAATCGGAAAAAGGCAGGCCGTATAAAGTGATGGTTGTTGCGGTGTCTAAAGCCGTAAAAGCGGAGGTATCAACATTAATATAACTGTCTCCAAACTCTCCTGGCGGCGTAATGAAAACATCCAGAGCGCTTCCTACGGCCAGCAGCTTCTCTGCAATATTTTCATCATCAAAGTTTACCGACTCAAAATCCCAGCGGACAATATATTCATAATCCCAG
>DATDXI010000040.1:0-4854 GCA_035289385.1 Candidatus Nanoarchaeia archaeon
TACAACTTCTTTAATCATATCGTGATTATGTGTTCCACTAGCAACTAAATATCTGGTAATACCTCCCTGTCTTAATCCATCAATTAAATGGCCTAACATTGACTGTCCAGCATATTCTATCAAATGCTTACTTTGATGAGGATTAAGTTCAGGAGACATCCTCATTCCGTAGCCGCCCGCTACAATCAGAGCTTGTTCTGTCATTTTAAATTTTAGAATGGAGGTACTTTTTAAAATTTTGCTCCAGCTGTATTCATTGAGTTTTCGTTTGATGAGCAGAGCTGACTCGCTATGCCAATGTGTTTTGTAAAATGTAGTACTCTTTTATGAGGGACGCCTCCTTCCAGAACAAAGCAAATCACAGCTTCGCCAATAAGAACGGTGACAATAATGGTTTCAGTTTCTTTTGCTCTTCGGTATCTAAGAACTTAAACCCATTGACTCTGCCGACACAATTTGGAGAATTACAGTTGCAGACAAAGTTCTGATGCAATCTCAGCAAGTCATAATCTGTTGTCAAGTAATTATATGTTATTTCCTCACCTTTCTTGATATCTTTGATACAGACAAAACCCATCCTGTCAAAATCTATCTTTGTTGTAGGATCACAGCTATGGTTGATATAATCCTCAACATAACGGTGCTCGGTATCCAGAAAACTATCTTCGTCAAGCTGGATAGCATAAAGAGAGGCATCTTGGGCATGCTTGAGAACACCTTTCAGCGGCCGGACGATCTCTCCTGCTTTAAAATCCCGATTAGCAAATAATGAGTTACCTTTTCCCTCTATTTTCTTAATCTGTAAGCACCTAGGCACAAACATTCGCTATGGCATTTTTTTCTTGCTTATAAATTTTTTTATTTCTTGTATGTATTAAGTTTGATAAAAGAAAATAGTGGCAGGTCGGAAAATCCAGCCTGACTTTATGAATGTAAGTGATGATTATCTATTCATTTAAGCAAATAGTCAGGCAACTAATCTTTTCTTACGAAGTTATTAATGGATTTTACCCTTGACCAAGCCACTATTTTTGACCGAACTAAATACGTACTATTTCTTCCTTTTTCACGACGATGATTCAGAATTCATTATCCTGATCATCTAATCCCTTTTCTCTGGCGCCAAATACTTCAAGCCAAGTTTCTGATAAATTTCCTTCTCTGTTCTTCCAGCTATCCAGCTCCTGTCTTTCAACGAAGTGAGAGCATATTCATTTAACGTAAATCCTTTCTGCAGGGCAATCTTTCGCAGATAGACATTATGGTCCTTGCTCCCCGTAAAATACAGTAACGCAGCACCATACTCCTTTTTTCCAACCACCCGAAGATCGACCTGCAGGCCACTTTCAAGACGTATAGAACTTTTCGTCTGACCTTTTGCTAAAACTTTCACGATCTTTGGAAGTGAAGTGAATGCATTCATGACTAAAAGAGGGTGAGATGACATCACTAAAATGTCTAAATCGCCGACCGTTTCTTTTTTTCGCCGAAAAGACCCGGCAACATCAACTCTTTCGACCCAAGGCATGGCTTTCAAGATCCCTGTAATCTTCTTTGCTATCGGCACAACATCTTTCCGTAGAAAGCGCTGAGGCTTCGTTTTCATCAGCTGAATCCCTTGCAACAGATTTTTCTCTGTCTCTTCACTAAAGCCAGGCAAGTCCTGCAGCTTCTTCTGCTTGATTGCCTGCTCCAAGTCTTTGACATCTCTAATTTTTAATTTCTCATAAAGAATCTTAATTCTCTTTGGCCCAAGGTTCGGGATTTCATTGAGCTTCTCCACATCAATCCCTACTTTCTTCTTCAGCTCCTCATAATACTTTAATTTCCCCGTGATCAGCAGCTCTTCAATCTTCTTTCCGATATGCTCGCCGATGCCTTCTAATTCATACAATTTTCCTTGCTGATAAAGAAGAGAAATATCTTCAGATACTCCTTCAATAGTTCTTGCTGCTTTTCGATAAGCTTGTGGTTTCCAGGCAACCCCTTGCACATCTAAGAGGTCAGCAATAGCATATAAGACCTTGACCATACTATGATTATCCATCTTCATCCCTTTTCCAGATTTTTCAATGTCTATGGTTGACTTAACATAATCATGTGATTTTACTATATAAAATCTTCAGTGGCATAGTTACTACCTAAGAGTTTATAAATAAATGATACCTTAAATCAAACTATGCTAGACAGCGATAGTGCTAGAGATGCTTTAATTAGGGAAATCTTGACAGAACACTATGTCCAGGAAGGATTTCTAAGTCCAAGATTATTAGATGATCTGGAAGAAGCGAGACCTGTTTTAGAAATACTGGTAGAAGATTTAATCGGTGAACATCCTCATGTTATAGGCATGTTGGATGACAACAGTAAAGATGTATTGCGCTTTGGCATCTATCATACCATCATTGGCTATGGCGATAAGAAGAGAAAGCTTGGCGATCATCATTTCTTCAACCATCCCTTTAGGGCTGCCCAATTAAGGGTGGCGCTTGCGGAGAAGATAGGTGAGACAGATCCCCTTGACCTTGTTCCCCAAGTCCTTATTCTGCTTGCCCATGACCTTGTCGAAGAACAGGTAAGTTCAACATTGAAGGAAGAGAAAAAGAATATCCAGCAGCAAACACTTGATGAGATAGGCGCTAAAAGAGTGATTACCGATCTTGAATCTGCTGCGGAGAATATGAGGCTATCTCTTCCGCAGGATGTTGATGGCCTTCCAAGCTATGAGCAGCGCTATCGTGGACTTATCAGTAGGGAAAGAAGCCGGGAGAAATTAACAGCATTGCTTTCAAATAGTGATCTCCGCGAACAGCGGCTAAAAGCATATTTTGATGCACTACGGCAATATGTTCCAAGATTGAGAGAGAAAGTTATTCAAAGAGAAAAAACGCTGATTCAGGAAGAATTACAGCGATATCGATCAGAGTTAACATCAGGTATGGAAAAGCTGGGAGCTTCACGGGCAGTCACTAGGCGTATTTTCCGCGCTGTCCAGCAGATGACGAGAGTTGGTTCAGAATTATATTATGAAAGTGTTGGAAAATTATTTTTTGCTGGAACATTAGATGCACAAGTAGCAAAGTACTTAGATCGTTTAGCTAACACTCTGGATGTTGATCATCAAGGCACATTACGTTTCTGTGGAGAGTTCACGTTTGATTATTTCTGGTACAAGCCTGAACAGAGGAGAGTGAATCTATCTTCTTTCCTCGATGCAGAAACATCTAGCAAAGGCTTGGAACAGCAAGCACGACTGCTCTTTTCTCAAGATGAGGGTAGGGATCTTCTGGCTATACTTTCTGTTCCTTTAGATGCAGAGCAAACACCTGGCATACGGATGATAGATAGGTTAGTGTATTATCTTACGGATGGGAATAGAGAGCATCAAAAGCCAACATCAGATAGAGAAGGCAGGGCTGAAGTAAAGACACAGCTTCGGCCGCATGAGCGTCTCTATCAGCTTTACAAAAACATCATCCTCATCACTCAGGACAGAAAATATCATGCGATGTCAAGAACACCAGAAATATTGCTGGTAGCACAGCAGCATCTTCTCGAAGCGACGCTGAAAGAAGCGAGAAGGATGGTTGAGCAGACCTTTGCTTATCATTGCCATCTGGGAAGCAATTTTACTCTTCGCCATGCCCGACAGGCATATCAAAGCTTGCAGCACTATGAGGAAAGGGGTGGCCTTGATGAAGTGACTGCTGTTTCTTCAAGAGTTAGCAATGGTGAATTTTCTTATGATGGTGTTTTTGAACGATATTTTGACCAAAGAGTTCAAGGAAGAAAATCTGCCATTGATCCCTTATTTCATCAGAAGAGAGATCTGTTTGCCACGGCATTAGCTTTACATAGGCTGACAGCGAAATACCTTGATGATCCCAAATTCTTTCTAGAAGGGGTACACTATCACCGCCTACAGCTGGCAGAGGCTATTGAAAGATGAAAGAAGATATTTCTGATGACCACTTGGAACAATTGCCTATCAGTGAATTGATGGTTACCCATATGCTTGGGGGATTACATTCAGAACAAGTTGATTTAGCAAAGCTGCTGGTACAGGAGCAGATTGAAACAGGTGAAGAACATCTTCAGGAATTGGCTCTTGCTTTTTCCAATAGATTTCTCCATAACAGTTCTGCACCAACTATGGAATTCAGCAACCCCTATGATTACCTGACGTGGATCTGGCAAGAGCGTCCTGCAAGCATCGATGAAGCATTACGGAAAGATGCAGTTTCACCCTGGCATCGCTCGATGCTGGAAATCTATCCATCACTAGATCAACAAGTAGGCAAGGATCAGCAACCTGGTGGTTTAGTTCGAGAATTACGAAGGTATACCCAGTATATGGAAGTTGCTTATTCAGCCAGCAGAGGAAGGAGAGCATCATTATTGATCGTCAGGAGAAAAGATGTTGATCGAGCTATTGAGAAAATCGCCTTTCGCTTATTGAAAAAAGAAATAAAAGATAAGACTGCCCAACGTCGGGGCATGCCAAAATCAGAATTTAAGAAAGTGGTCATTGATGATTGGTTTGGCATGAAGCTAGTAACGTATGCAGAAAGCCAGGTTCAGCCACTTTTATTTGAGCCATTGTATAAGGATTTTGGAACTTATGGCTTAGAGCCAGATCCGCATCGTGATCTTTGCCGGACAAAAGAGGGAAAGCCTGCTGTGCGAGAGATAAAGATAGAAGGAAAAAGGAGAAAGGTCCTGCTTTACCAGCCTCCTGGTGTTGATAATCATTATCTCTATGGCAAACAGCCGGCAAAAATCGTCCAGGTAAAGGTAAAAAAGGCTGGTGATGCAGTCCATCGTCTCCGGGAGATAGACCTTGTTGATGCAGTA
>DATDXI010000041.1:0-26252 GCA_035289385.1 Candidatus Nanoarchaeia archaeon
ATATCATCTCTTACAGCAGCTTGGCCAACAATGGATAAAACAAGTTCAGCAGCAGCACTAATAAGAAGAATAAGCTGATCTGTCGGTACCTCTTCTCCCCCTGCAACAAGCCTTTCTTCTTATGCAAGAACACTTGCACCATTCTCCCGCCGTCAACTATCGGCAAGGGCAACAAGTTAAACAAGCCTATGCCAAAACTTAATAAGAACAGCCAGCGTAAGAATCCCGCAAGCCAGGCAACAATCATGTATATAACCCCCCATACTCCAGAGGAGAATTTCTCCTTCACAACAAACTCATTATGAATGTCTTTGATGCCCATAAATGGTTTTTGAGAATCATCTGGAGAAACTGCTAATGTCAAAGAATACTCTTTATTTTCCGTTGTAATCCCCACCACATCCCCCGGACTTAAGCAGGAAAATTCTTCATTAAATACCGCGAAATCTGTTGTTTGTTGTCCATTGATTCCTGTAATAAGAGTTCCCGGCTCTATCCTTTGTTGAGAGAAAGGATATGGACCTTCTACATAGCTGTCAAACGTAAATCCGGTCGGCTCAACCATGCTCTGCTGCAGAGGACTAAACACCAGATTCAGCAACACTAAAGCAACCAGAGCTAAGAGAATATTAGAAAATGATCCTGCCGCTAAGACAGAATGCTGAACGATATCCTGTTCTTTACCCATCTTTTGCTCATTGGGCTCGACAAAAGCGCCGATGATCGGGCCAAGAAAGACGATTCCTGTATTCTTTACTTCAATATTGTGTGCCCTTGCCACAATACCATGAGAAAATTCATGCACGACAGCGATGACAAAGATAGCTACAAGCCAATACCAGAATGGCAATACTCCCATCCCTGGAACATTCACTCCTGGCAAAACTAGCGATACACCTGAAACAGCTGTCGGATTAACGATCAATTCATACAGATTCTTGAGCAGCACCCAAGAGATGACCAGCATTCAAATAAAGCCGATGCCTACTCCTGCATATCCTGCTAGGATGACCCATTCCCTAAATCTGCTGGAAAACCTACTCATCCAGCCTAAACCCCATTTAGTACGATAGAGGAAAATTATTTTTGCCTGAACGTCAATCTTTTTCCACTTTACGGCAACAAACAGTACAAGAGCAGCATAAAAGAGAATAATCCCTAAATATTGGGAAAGAAAGCTTGAAACATCTACCATTCAAGAAAGACTTCTCTTGAGCTTTTTATTTGTTTCTATTTCTTGTACGTATTTAGTTCCACGACAAAAATAGTGGCAGGTCGTTGTGACCTGCTAGCAAGCGTAGCTTCGCTAGCTTGCACGTCACTCTGGCGAGACTTTATGCAGAAAGTAAAAGTATTTGTGATTATTAAGGCAAATAGTCTCGCAACTAGACTTCTCTGACGAAGCTCAGTGATTTGCAAGCAAACGAAGCAAAATGAGTTTGCTTGTTTGCAGGTCACTAGATTTGACATCTTGACCAAGCCACTATTTTAATAGAACTAAATACGTACTATTTCTTCAGCCCGTTACTAAGGCCTATTTCTTCCGTTTAGGCCGAAGCTTGCTAGAACTGCATTTTCTGCATTTGATCTTTCCCTGAGATACTTTTAAGCTTGATGCCCTTACTTTAGACTTGCATAATCTGCATACAAAGACGTTCATTAATTTCCGTGCCATCGCTTCTTCAAATTTTACCACTGGTATTCACCTTTCCTTTCGTTGATGATCATCCTTTATGAATAGATAAAAGCTTATTTAATCTGCTTCATGACATTTGCGCCCATGATTACCCAATACAGCACTTCGACCCCTTCCTTGACATCTTTTCGAAGCTCTTCCGGAATTTCCATGTCAAAGGTTTCGTACGTTTCTGCATCCATGACACTAGCCATGTTCCCAGATACAGAAAGCACCTGAGCATTTTTCTTTTCGATGATAGGGGCTTCTACCTTATCGTGTCCTGGCATGACCGTCTGCCGTTTCTTTCCATCAAGGATACCTACTGCCGTAAGGTTAACTTTGGCATGCCCATGCTTTCCCGGCCTGCTCGTAGCCGTATCCGTGATCTTGCAGGGAGATCCTTCCAAGATGATGGTATCCCCTTTCTTTAAGGTACCCACTGAAACTAACTTTTTTTCGTAGTCTGTCATGCTCAACACCCCATAATGATGATTATAAATTGGTTAAATTAGGATTGGTTTTAAAAACTTAACGGAAATTTAGTGCATTGGCCCATTTTCTGTACATATTTAGTTCCATAATGAAAATAGTGGCAGGTCGTGGTGACCTGCTAGCAAGCGTAGCTTCGCTAGCTTGCACGTCACTCCAGCCTGACTTTATGAATAAAGCAATGATAGAGTGTTTATTTTAAACAGATGGTCAGGCAAGTAATATCATCTTACGAAGCCATTAATGGATTTTACCTCTTGACCTTGCCACTATTTTTAACCGAACTAAATACGTACCATTTTCTCATCCTTGGCCATCTGTTCACTTCCTGCTTACAGCCGTTCAAAAATACCTTGCAAAAACGACTCTTTTTTCCTTTTTCGGACCATTTTTGTTATTTCCTGCTCGATCTGCTGATGGTTTGGATAGCGATGTTCGTCTTCCCGAAAAGCCTTGCTGTGGAACGAGCTTCTGCCGTTATTATGCTTAAATTGATGGTGCTTATGTAGCAGCTCATGGTACATCAGATAATCCAGGACTTCCTGGCGGGCTTCCTTGAATACTGTTGACATCGTTACGCTATCGTCATGAAAATTATAGGAAGCCAATTTCCGTTTCGAATCGACGCCCCACTGTAGGTTCGGCCGCACCAAAGAGGAACTAAAAAACGCCTGATTGACACGATGAAATGACTTCTCCAGATCAGGATCAGACTTTGTCTTTGGCATCAGGACAGGAATTTGCCGGATGAAATTATTGTACAGCTCGATGTTAGGAGTAGAACTTCTTTTTTTTACTTTTAAGACTTTGATCAGCAAGTGCTGAATCAACCCTATTTTGATCTCATCATCAATATCTTTCCATTGCAGGTTAAGATTGACTTGGATCGTCTGTTGGTGCAGCTTGATATTGGCATTGAAGTCAGACAATCTTCTGTTGTATTCCATCGCTGTCTGATAAGAGAATTCCTTACCAGGAAATAACCGTTGATGCGCTTCTTCAATAAGGTTCATAGTAATTCAAAACAGAGAGTCATCCGATCTCATACCTCAAGATGGCAGCAACCCCTCCTAAGTCCTTCAGCTGCTGTCCTTCCCGAATTTCGGTTGAAATGATCCTTACTTCCGCTCCGCCGCTCTTCGCTTTTTCTTCATAGTCAAAGATCTTATCTTCAGGGACAGAATCAGAAATGAGCAAGATGTCAACAGCATTCATCTCTAAAGCATGAAGGGTTTCTTTCTCTCCATAGGCTATCTTTCCCATGTTGTCATGCATTTGCTTGAAGAACTGTGTCATGATCTTCTTTTCTATGGCAATCTCTTCCTCCGCAAGCAAGTCTTGAGAAGCATCCAATAATTCCTGCAGGCCAAACTCTCCTGTATACGACAAATCCTTTGTGCCGATCACTTTTCTTTTGATGTCTCCCGTAAGGTAGTCATAATTCATGAAATCATTGACGGTAACTCCCGGGCCGCCGATGATGATGCCTTGCAGGTCATTGCCTAACGGCAAAAAGAGGTCTTTCATGAAATTGGCAATTTTCTTGTAATGGTCTTTGGCTGCTTCTTCTCGGATACGAGAATACCGAGCTGCCGATTGTCCCCCAGCACGTGTCTTTCCCGGAACTTCCGAGTGAGTTTTCTGCATCGGTACGATGGACTTTCCTCTCAGTAAAGCGATGGTGGCATCTCTCCTGTCGAGGACAACCAGCCCATAGACTCTCTTGTCCATCATCATATCTTCCAGGATGTCCGTAACAAAATTCTTGTCGCAGCGGTAAATCCTTGTATTCAACGGCACCGGCGGCTCAATGCTCCAGACACGCATGTCTTGTTTCCCTTCCATGCTAGCTACGTTGCCGGAGAATACTACTAAGCCATGAGGAGGAGTATTTTTGAATGTCCGTAGGTGCTGGATCATCTTTTCTAATGATGCCTGGACATTCTTTCTGGTAACGGCTGATTTGATATTGGAAGCAGTCCCTTGCTCTTCGCTGAGGTGTTGGATGATCTTGCTTAGCTCGTAACCAGCAGGAATATAGACTGAAACAAACTCCGTATGGGCAGCCTTATAGCTATGTAATTCCCTGATCATCTTCTTCAGATGGAGCTTTTCCTGAGCTGATATGGCCATGAGAACAAAAGAAGGGTATTGCTTTATAAATATTCTTCAAAAATTGAATTAGAGAAAGTACAGGAAAATCATTTTAAATAAAGAGCTTCTTTTTGATAAAATGGCATTGGTAAGGAGCATTTCTGAAGAAAGAGTGATAAGTGTAGCTGATTATGTAGCAGCGCGGCAACGGATAGGGTATTCTCAAGCTAGAGCCTGTGCTGATGGTCTTTGCTGCTTTTTAGAGGATAGTGCTGCCGTCACTAAACCAAGAACATCAGACAAAGTGTTGGTTGTTGCCCATCTTGCTGCAAATGTGGATCTAGAGGGGATCATTAAACCTGATGGATCGCTTGGTGTTGATCATCCTAACTATCGGGACCAGGTGACTATAACTATCACTAAACTCCGGCCAGCTTGCAGCGAACTGCGTTTCTCCTATCAAATCGTTGATGGAAGATTGATATGGCAATCAGGATGTAACATCCATGAGGAAAAAAGGGATGAGGTCTGCGAACGATATCCTCGAGGAGAAAAGATAGGCTGTCTTTATGTTCTCAACGACCAGTTTAGCCTAGGAAAATGCAATGCTCGGTTTGATGGCCCGACAGAAGTCTATTTTATGGGCTTCAAGGAACCAGCTTCCGATGATCTGCGCCCTTTCTCCTTTGGCACGTTAGAATTGAACGACATCTCTTATCTGATGATCCCTATCCCTCCAGGCTGCGCTATTGTTCCTCAAGAATTGTTCTCTTTATGATCGCCGCAAGCTGCTGGATGACTATCCTTTCACTCTCCACTTCCACTACCTTCTGTCCCTGCTCCTTTGCTTCATTCAAACATATCTGAAAAATTTCTGCATCAAGATTCTCCCTGACTTTTTTCTTACTATACCCTCTCTTTTCCAGGCGCTTCTGCAGTTTCTTTAAATCAGAACAGGTGATGACAACACATACATCAACCATCTCTTTGGGTAGAAGATGGGCAACATGGGAATCAACGATAATGTTTTCCGTTTTCGCTTTCTCTTCAACAAGCTTCTTTAATTTGGGAATATCAATGATATAACATTTCCCAGAACGGTCATAGCCTGAAGAGATCTGCTGATAATGGTGATGAAGGTCTAAGCGCTTCCATTTCAGCTTCTTCGCCAGCTTTACCGCTAACGTGCTTTTCCCTACTCCGGGAGTTCCGGTGATGACGATGACTTTCATTCAGCTATTAAAGAGAATAGAACATATAAATGTTGTTCTTGTTCGACTGGTCCATTACAATCCTCAAGAAATCTTTCGTTTCTTCGCTGCAGCTTCTATCAACCCTAAAAAGAACGGATGTGGCCGTAACGGCTTGCTCTTGTACTCCGGATGGCCTTGCGTGCCGATAAAATAACAATGCTGTTCTTTTGGTAGTTCACAAATCTCTACAAAGAAATCATCCGGCGACGTTCCAGAAAAGATAAAGCCTTTCTTCTCTAGGACTTTTCGATACTCATTGTTAAATTCAAACCTATGCCTGTGCCGTTCACTTACTAGCCCTTTCTTGCCGCCTTTCCAGTAACCATGAGCATCATATAATTCCCACGCTAATGTTCCTTTCTTCACAACGCAATCATATGCCCCTAAACGCATCGACGTGCCTTCACCTTTGATCACCTGATATTTCTCGTTGAAGGGAATACTATGGATAATCTTATTCTTTGTCTCCGGACTATTCTCTTCCGTGTCAGCATCTTTTAATCCACATACTGTTCTGGCAAATTCCACACAAGCCAGCTGCATGCCATAACATAATCCTAGGTAAGGCACATTATTCTCACGCGCATACTGAATAGCTTGGATCTTTCCTTCTGCCCCTCTCTTTCCCCAGCCGATGGGAACAATAATACCGTCCGCTTTCTTTAACAATTTTTCTGCTCCTTGCTCTTCAATAGCTACCGTGCTGACAAAGTCAATCTTCACCTCAACTTCAGAATTCCATGCTGCATGTCGAATGGCTTCGATCAGCGAATTATACACATCAACCAGCTCAAAATCTCCCTTATTTTTGCTGAGATATTTCCCGGCAACAGCGATAGTTATAGACTTCTCTTTTTTTGTAGTAACAAGCGTCACCAGCTTCTTCCAGTCCGTAAGATCAATCTCTTTCGGCACAAGACCAAAATGGCGGATGATCTTGCTGTCAAATTCCTGCTCTGCAAACAACAACGGCACTTTATAGATCGTATCCACATCACGAGCAGTGATAATATTTTGTCCAGGGATGCTTGTCTGTAATCCTAATAAATATCTTCTTCGTTCATCAAGATCGACTTCTCCTCTCAGAACTAAGAACTCCGGATGGATGCCCATATGCATCAAGGTTGACACAGACATCTGGGTTGGCTTTGTTTTTGGCTCGCCGAGATGTTTTGGCAATGGCATGTAGGAAACATGAACATTGATGACTTTTCCCGGCATCGTCGTCTTCATGATGCGGCATGCTTCATAATAGAGCATGTTTTGATATTCTCCTGCCGTTCCGCCTAACTCCACAATAACGATCTCTTTGCCTTTTCCCGCTTCCTTGATGCGTCGGATGATTTCATTAGAAACGTGAGGGATAGCTTCGACATCTTCCCCTTCATAACCCATCGACCGTTCTTTCTTGATGACATGATAATAGATCTGCCCCATCGTGGTAAAATTTCGCTGGCCCATCTCTTCTCCCAGAAATCTCTCATACGTTCCCAGATCCATATCTGCTTCTAAGCCATCATCACATAAGAAAGGGTCGCCATGCTCTATAGGGTTGATCGTTCCCGAATCAACGTTCAGATAATTTTCACACTTGATGATGCCAACATTAAATCCGTGCTTCTTTAACAGCAAAGCCAGAGAGGCAGAACAGATGCCTTTTCCTATGCCGGAAATGACTCCTCCAGAAACAAAGATATACTTAGCCGGTTCAGAATGCTTATTATCGCTTGTGTGCATAGTTCACGAGAATGGCGGTTATTTATAAAGTTTTTGCGGGTGGAGTTTCTAAACAAGTTTAGGATGCCATTTACTCCAATGTGAAACATGAAAAATGGAACTCTTTTCCTTCAGCAAGGAGGGTAATTCCACTATCTATACAGAAAATAAAAAACGTATTACCCGCACAGAAGATTACACTCTTGCGCAGTTAATCCCTTACCCCTTACACAGTCTTGCAAACATTTCCTTTTTTCATCACCAGCGGCAGAAGCAGCTTTATCACCAGTTACCATCTTATACCCTCTCCTACTCGCTTCCCCGGCAAGATTTCCTTCATAGCTAGAATAGATAAGAGCAAAGATAAAGATCAGAATGATGACTGCTCCTACGATAATCAGATGTTTTTTGAAATCAACCTTGGTTGGCGATACTTTTTCTGCTTTTTTTTGATTTTTTTTAGCCATCATCAACACCTCTTCTTTAATGATACTTCTAAAAGAAGGAAAACTTTAGTATATTTAAATATTAGCATGATTGGTACATATTAAGTTTGGTTAAAATAGTAGCTTGGTCAAGATGGAAAATCCATTAATGGCTTCGTAAGAAAAGATTACTTGCCTGACCTTCATATTAAAATCAACAGTAAATCATTGCTTTTCCCTTCAAGTCAGGCTGAATTTTCCGACCTGCCACTATTTTTGTTGTTGAACTAAATACATACCTTCACTGGCGATAAAATCTCCTTGATGTTTTAAGTTATCAATCTCCATCTCATCATCAAAATCTTTATAAAGAAATCACCCTAAAGCAAAACGATGTCCTTGAAACAGATTTATGAACAGCATTACAAAAAGCTCCTCATCATCCCTTTCCTGATGGTAGTATTAGCAATCGGGCAGATAGCTTTCCAATATGCTTCTACAGGAGACATTGTCCATAAAGGGATCAGCCTGAAAGGAGGCTCAACAATAACTATAGAAGGCAGCCTTGATGCTCAGCAAGTGCAATCCTATCTCCAAGAACAATTTCCTACCGGCGATATCTCTGTCCGGGCCTTGAGTGCCGCTGGTAAAAACATAGGCGTTTCTATCGACGCTGATGCTCAGCTGAAAGAAGAGACAGATGTTCTTCTTGCTGCATTACGGAGCAAAGGTTTTCTTACTGCTGACACCAAATACAGCTTGGAAGTCGTCGGCTCTTCGTTAGGAGAAAGTTTCTTTCGCCAGATCGCCACTGCGTTGCTTCTTGCTTTCTTGCTCATGGCCATCGTCGTCTTTATCTATTTCAGGATTCCTATTCCTTGCTTGGCCGTCATCCTTGCTGCTTTTTCAGATATTATTGTTACTTTAGCCATATTTAACCTCACGGGGATGAAATTAAATTCTGGGGGGATCGCTGCCTTCCTGATGCTGGTAGGATTTTCCGTGGATACGGATATGCTTCTCACGGCCAGAGTACTCAAGCGTGTAGAGCTTCCTTTTATGGAACGAGTGTATGGGGCAGTTACGACGGGATTAACGATGACGATGACTACATTAGCCGTCATTATTGTTGCCCTGATCTTCAGCAAGAGTGATGTTGTCCAGCAGATTATGCTTATTTTAGGGATAGGGTTAGTTGTAGACATGGCTATGACTTGGATCCAGAACGTAGGCCTTCTCCGCCTGTACTTCGAAAGAAAACATCAAGGAAAAAAGGGGATGGAGCATTAGACGATGGGTAAATTATCAGATATCTTCAAAGATTGGAAAGTTATCATACTGATTGTATTCCTCCTGTTTGCTCTTTTTTACATCAAGCCTCAGATTTTTGGCAATGATGGCGTAGCTATCAAGAGTGTTATGAAAAATTCTTCTGCTGAATTGGCCGGCATCCAGAATCCTTCGGCAAAACTAAGACCCTTAGGCAGAGAAGTTATCATTGCCATCAACAATAAGCCTGTTGCTGACCTTCGGGAGTATTATGATTCACTATTAGAGATTGAAGAAAATAAAACCATTCGTGTGACTACGGATAAAAAGACGTACACTCTTCTTCCCCCTCCTGGTTTAATCTCTGCTTCAGACCGTGGCTCAGCTCTTGGTCTGAGAGTAGGTGAAGCACCTTCATCAAACTTAAAGAAAGGTCTTGATCTTGAAGGAGGGACAAGAGTAGTCCTTAAGCCAACCACCAAGATCTCTGCTGATGATCTTGAAATAACCATCCAAAACCTCCAAGAGCGGCTGAACGTTTTTGGTCTCAGCGATGTTGTCATAAAATCTGCTTCGGACTTAGCCGGAGACAGCTTTATCGTCATTGAGATTGCCGGTGTGACGGAAGATGAGGTTAAAGAGCTATTAGCAAAACAAGGAAAGTTTGAAGCGAAGATCGGTAATGATACCGTCTTCTTTGGCGGAAAGAAAGATATCACCTATGTCTGCCGCAGCGCTGACTGCTCGGGTATCGATCCCAATACTGGATGTTCTGCCATTGAAGGAGGAAGCATCTGTCGTTTTTTCTTTTCCATCACCTTAAGCAATGAAGCTGCCGAGCGTCAAGCAGAACTGACAAAAGATCTTCCTGTCGTCAATGATCAGCAAGGAAGCTATCTGCAAGAGCCTTTAACCTTATACCTCGATGATGAGGCAGTAGACACATTAAATATCGGCGCAGAGCTGAAAGGTCGTGCTACCACGAACATCCAGATATCTGGCTCCGGTCAAGGGAGAAATCAACAGGAAGCCATCAATGATGCCCTGCATAACATGAAGAGATTACAGACCATCATCATCACGGGAAGTTTACCCGTCAAGCTTGATGTAGTGAAGATGGATACACTCTCTCCTACCTTAGGGAAAGAATTTTTGACAAACCTCTTGCTGATTGGAGTTCTAGCTATAGTTGCAGTAGTCTTGGTTATCATGATCCGTTATAGAAATATGAAGATAGCTCTTCCTATGGCTCTTGTTTTATTGTCAGAACAAGTCTTGATTCTGGGCTTTGCTGCTCTCGTGGGATGGAATCTTGATTTAGCGGCGATAACAGGGATCATCATCGTTGTCGGAACGGGAGTAGACCATCTTATCATGATCACTGATGAAGTGTTGAAAGGCGAAGCAACTTCTGACTGGAAGAGAAAGATCAAGCAGGCTATGTTTATCGTCATGGGTGCTTACCTTACTACTTTATCAGGGATGGTGCCGTTATGGTTTGCTGGTGCTGGCTTATTGAAAGGTTTTGCTTTCACAACTATTGCCGGGCTTTCTTTCGGTGTACTGATCGCCAGGCCAGCTTATGCTGCTATGATCCAGCATATCCTTAAAGAATAATAGTATAATGATGTACTCATCATAACAGTTTATTCCGTCATAAGCAGAGCATTGAGGATATTATGAGAACAAAAAAAAGAGCGATTCTGTTGGTCATTCTTAGCACGTTCTTCAATTCTGCCGGACAGATCTTTTGGAAATATGGGTTAAATAGGATTGACTTTGCCCATCTCTGGACGATTCTGAATATGCCTTTTCTCCTAGGTATTGCATCATATTCTCTGGGGATAAGCTGTCTGCTGCCTGCTTTTAAGCGGGGAGAGTTAAGTGTGTTATATCCTATCGTAGCTACCAGTTTTTTATGGATCGCTTTGCTCTCCCATTTTTTATTCCCTTCAGACACGATGAATATCTGGAAATGGACGGGTATCATAATCATCTTAGTTTCCATCAGCATCTTAGGCTATGGGGGAAGTAAAAAGAGGAAGCATGAAGAACAAGCCAAGAGGAAAAAATCATGATCAATGGCATAACTTTATTGTTGTTGCTGGCAGCCGGTTTTCTGGGAGCGTTAGCTACTTTAGAAATGAAAAAGGGGGTGGATAAGCATCACCTCTTCCGCTTAGTTTACAGCTCTCATGCCTTGAAAGGGTTTTTGTTTATGGCCCTGTCTACTGCTTTCTATCTTGCTGCGCTAAGGAAAGAAGAGTTAAGCGTCGTGTATCCTTTGGTATCAACGACATATATCTGGATAACGATCTTTTCCGTGAAACAACTGGGGGAAAAGATGAATGCTTGGAAGTGGATAGGGTTGATAGGAGTATTGATTGGCGTGATCCTTGTTGGCATTGGGAGTTAAGACAGAGTCAGAAGTTAGGATATGAGTTCACCATAGTATCACCAGAACAATAAAATTCTCCCAACGTTTAAAAAGAAAAGCGTTTTTTGAGAAGCTGCGGGCTCTTAGCTTAGTCTGGTAGAGCGCTTGGCTCTTAAAGAGCATGGTGCAACCATGAGGTCGAGGGTTCGAAACAGATCTCCCATAGTTGAAGGTCATTGAAAATCCCTCAGGGCCCGCTATTTCTTGTTCAGGTACGTATTAAGTTTGCTCTGGTGAGCAGAGCCGACTCGCTTTGCTGATGTGTTCTGTAGAGTGTGGTCCCGCCCCGTAAGGGACGTCCCCTCCCACAGGCAACTTGTTAAGCAAAGAATCGCTCGTGATTTGGCGCTGCTCACCTCTCAAATTACTCCACTTGTCCCTCCAAAACTATTAAATACTTATCCTGCTTTGGTCACAGAGTAAAGAGGTTGATCTATTTGGCAAAATTTGTAGCGTTAGTTTCGGGAAAAGGAGGAACAGGCAAAACCACCTCTGCTCTCAATCTAGGGCAGGCGTTCATCAATACGGGAAAGAAAGCTATCGTGGTTGATGCAAATCTTACTACTCCCAATTTAGCATTGCATCTTGGTGTTCTTCAGCCCAAAAGCACGCTCAATCAATTTCTTCGCAAAGAGAGCAGCCTGAATGATATTCTTCATGCTCATCCTTGCGGCTTAAGCTTTATTCCAGCTTCTCCGTCCTATGCGGAATTTAAAAAGACAGATAGCGCTGCCTTGGGAAGCTTATTCAATCATTTAGAAAATCTTGCCGATGTTATCGTCGTTGATGCACCTAGCGGCTTAGGGCAAGATGTGGAACATGTTCTTCGCTTATGTGATGAAGCGTTGGTTGTCGCTAATCCCACCCCTAGCTCGATGATGGATGCTTTAAAGACCATAAAATTGGCAGAAAATAATGAAACGCCTATTTCAGGAGTGCTATTAAACATGAGCCATAATGGCCGGCATGAGCTCTCCGTCAAAGAGGTGGAAGAGATTTTAGGCCATGCGGTTATCGCCAATGTTAAACATCATCGCAAATTCAGGAAAGCGTTACATCAGCAGGTTCCTCTAGCTTACAAATATAAACGATCAGGATTATCAAAAGAATTTACAAAAGTGGCAAATTATCTGAGTTTAGAGCAAAACGGATAGACCATGGTCCAGAAAGAAAAATTAGTCAAAAAAGGATGGGCGGCAGAAGAAGCTGAACATGCGGAACAGGTGACGAGCCAAAATCGCCCCCATGATGCTCATTTTTCAAAGATCGTGTTCTGGACATCTTTAGTAATAACCGTCATAGGGAATATCCTGGTCTCTCTTGTTCTCGTCCCTTTTCTCGTTGTCCTCAATGCGATTGTCTTGTATTCGCTCGTCGCTGTTCTAGGCTTGATCATCGGGTCATTGTATTCTTTCTTGATCAGCGATGTCGCTCATCTGGGAAAGACACACCATGTTTCTGCCGGAATAATCATCCCTCTGCTTGCTTTAGGAAATGTTGCGGCCATGGTCTTGCTCTCCAACCGCTTCATCGTTGATTTAGGTGTGGAAAATCCTTTACATAATCCTTGGATAACTGCCGGGATATTTGCCGTAGCATTTATCGTCCCTTACCTCGTCGATCTTCTGCGGGGGAAATTTAGATAAGCAGTGCAGATCATGGTCCAATCAAGCTATCATCTCTCCAGCTATCATCTACCTAAGGAAATAAGCAAGCTCAAGCCTTTTGCCGATAGCTTACTTCTTCATAGCAAGAAACAAAAAAGACTTCACAATATCCACCGGTTTATTTTTCTGCTGGTCCTCCTTGCGGGTCATATCTTCTTATCATTCATTATCCCTCTCCTTCCCTGGTGGGGTAAGATAATTGGCATAATGTTAAGTGGGTATTTCATCTATTTCTATTTTGTTCTCGTAGTACATGAAGGATCACATAGCCTCCTTTTTATCACCAAAAATGATTGGATCAAAAGGTTTATTCCTGCTTTTTCTATGGCGGCGGGATTTCCGTCATATACCGTATATCTCCGTGACCATATTACGCACCACAACAGATTATTAGAGAAAGAAGATCTGCAAAATACTTCTCATCTCAACTTCCGCAAGATTCCTTTATTCTATTTCACAAGGATAAGACCCCCGTATCCTCTCCGTCATTTTCTTGACAACACCAATCTTCCTGCTTTTTTCTTGGCCGGAATCATCAAATCAGCTCATCTCTTGTTTTTGTTCTCGCTGTTTTCTTGGTCAGGGCTTTTTCTAGGTTTTGTCCTGCCTATCTTCCTAGCTGCTGTATTGAATGCCTTTCGCGTATCATTCCGGCACTATGGCCTTTACCCTAATCCAAAGCCTTTACGCTCCAGAAGCTATACTTTTTTTGGTTCCAGAATTCTCGGCCCTGACGGTTTAAGGTACCACTTTGAACATCATCTCTTTCCCAAGATTCCGTCGTACAACCTGAAGAAGCTGTATCTGTTTGTAGAAAAGAATTGCAGCAAAGAATTGGTGGAAAAGGTTCATTACAAACACTTCAAGTGGGGAGATTTTTGGTGAGAAACTATATTGCACAGTTATGGAGAAATCTATTTGTCAAGCCAGACTTAATCCTCTTCTGGTAGTCCTACCACTTTTCCCCAAGCATAGCGAAAGAACTGATGGGAAAATCGTTCACAATTAACGAGATTGTCGATATCAATGGTTGCTGTGGAATTTTCCAGCTCTACCACATGCGTCACATGCCTTCTGAATTCTTCCCGTTTTGAATAAGGAGATTTTAACAAATTCTTGATAAATGTATAAAACTTCAGATAGTTCTCTAGCTGCTTATCATCAGCATATAGTTCCTGCAGATTTTTTGCTCTCAATGCCGGGCTCTTGGCTAGGCTATCAACAAGCTTTTCTGCTTTAGCCTTCTCCAGCAGTGCTTCTATGATCAGATCATAAATATCCACCAATCTCTGCAAGGCGTTAACCAACACATCAACTGTTCGGGTATACTTTAAGGTGACGTAGATGATATGCTCCAAGCGCTTCAGTTCTTCCCTAGCTTCTAACAACAATTCTTCCATGAGTATTCCATCTATGCGAAAAAGAAGCAGATTAGCCTTGTTCTTTTTATTATTTTCGTATTTGTTTAGCATCATCGGGTTGAAATCATACTACTTTCACATCAAGAGCGTCGCGGGGGGATGTCCCTTACTGGGACGCAGCTCCTTCAATTTTCACGTTGCTGATTTCAAAGATGCTAAACAAATGCTTATTTTCTATCGGATGGTAGCTTTTTTGTCCTTTTCTTCACAGTGACGATAGATCCCATGATCCTCAAAAACTGGCTGGTTTTAGCTACATATTCCCGGATATCCTGTTCGGAGATGATCCTCAGGCGATAATCGTCCGTACAGACCACAAATTTTGTTCCTCTCCGGAACGCCATCGGGCTCTTTTTATGTAGCACCAATATTCTTTGAAGGTCTAGCGCCAATGCTGTGAATTCCGGTGATATTTTATATCGTTTCATCACGTTTTCGCGAAAAATAGCTATCTTCCGCTGAAACGATACTTCTTTTTTCAACAACTCTTTCTTCACTACCTCTTCCTTCCGCAATGATAACTGCGAATGGAGATGAGCATCATACAAGATCATCGCTTCAACAGCATTCTCTAAGGAAGAGAGAAGATGATGGATGATGGCTAGAAAAAGCGCTTTATCCTTCACCAAGGGAAAGGTTACCCGAAGCAGATGGTCTGCTGCTGCATATTGTTTCAGGGCGTTTTCTTTGGAGATCAAATAATCCGGAGGCATTCCTCAGATAAAGTCAGAGAAGTATATAATCTTATTCAGACTGCTCTGTCAATTTCATGATCGCTGCGGCCAAATCTCCTGAATGGTCTTCCAGGGCTTTCTTTGCTTGCTGTTTTGAAACATGAGCCTGTTGCATAACTGTAGTGATGTCTTCTTCAGATATTTCTGGAGAAGAAACTATTGATAGAGAACGCTCTTCAGCATGACCGGAAATCTGGAACGTTTCCTGTCCCATCATGTTGACTTTAGCTACAGAAGGATTGCTGATGACAATTTCTTTATTTTCTGTCCTGATGATAACTTCAACGGCAGGAATATCAACTTGCTGGACACCCAGCTGCTTCATCATCTGCTGTACTTTCCGAGGGTTCATTCCAGGGAACATGGTCTCTTAAAAAAGCTGTCCTCCAAAATAGTGCAAAGCGATGACAGCAAGCATGATAGCTACAGCGAGAATGATCACGGTAGTCGGCGACATCTCGATCTTCGAGCTGAATTCATCAAAATATCTCGTCAATCCGCCTTGTCCAGATGGCAGCCGTATCTTATTATCTTGACTCATAATGCCTTGATGAGAGACGTGTTTTATAAGGTTTTTGGCGAGTTTGCGGGGAAATAGGCCAAAACGTCAAAAATTATATAAACTTCCTGTCTTCCAAGAGCGGTTGCATGGGGGACGGAAATTACGATTTAAAACAAGCATATAGGCCTGGCGCTGTTTCTCCTCATCAAGAGACTCTTGATGATCGTCTTGTTGTTCCTGCCAGCAGTGGTATTGTGGCAGTAGATGGGCCATCAGTTACAAGTTCTCCTGGGTTTGCTCGGCGTGTTCTTTCCAGTGCGTATGATCATACTCTGGGCAGATTATATCATCCTTCAGAAACATTTGTTGCAGTAGAAACACCTGCTCAAGCATCCTCACTTGATGCTGTAGTTGATCAAGCTGTAACAGAAACTGCTGCTGGTTCTGCTGGAAGAGAACAATCAGCCAGTAGGTTAAGGAGAGTAGCTCCTTTCGTGAAAGGAACTGGTCTTGGTGTTGGCGCAACGATCCTTGCATATAATGTTGAAGATGTTGGTGGTTTTGTTTATCAAGTAGTTGTTAAGGGATATGAAGTTGTCGCGCCGCTGATAGAAGTAGCTTCTCATCATCCTCTTAGTGCAACGATAGGAGCTGTTCTTGTTCCTGCTCTTGCTCACCGTTATTCGCGGTCAAGAGGCAAGAGATTGGGTAAGCTGAGACTTGCTGTAACATCTGCTGGAGGAGCTGCAATAGGAATAGGAGCGGGAGTATGTGGTTCAGAATTGTTTCGTCTAGCGGATGGTATTGTTGGAAAAGTTCGTCCGAGTATTACTTCTGCTGTTGTACGTGCTGACAGCATTATTTGGAGTGGAGAAAGGTATGGTCATCAAGCAATTGATACAGCGACTTCATTTCTCAGTAGATTTGAACCATCTCTTGCTGCATTCCTAAACATTGCTCCAGAACTCGGCGTAGCTGTTGCCGGTGGAGCAATATTGCTGGATGAAGCACGACAAAGTGCAAGGTCACAACATAAGGAGTTAACTTCCAGAGCAGTTGTGGTAAACAGTTTAGCGGGAGCAGCAGGAGGGATTGGTTTATATCATCTTATACCCCCTGGTCTTGAAGAGGCAGCTGATATCAGTTCTTCTTTTGGCAGTCATATTATTGTTCCATTATATCACGCCTTGGCGCCATATGGCCCGGCTATCGCTCTGGGAGCAACAGCATTTGGGTTTGCTGCAGGAGTAACAGTAGCTTTTGTCAAAAGCCCTAAATTGAGAAGGGATTATGCTTTCTTACTTCAATCGGCAGGAAGCTTAGTGGCGAAAGGCGCATCTGTATCTAAGAATTTTGTTTCTCAGAAAGCATCAGCTGCTTATCAAGCGTTAACTCCTAGTCCAGAATTCACGCGTCAACATCGAGGATGGACAACGGGAGGTTTAGTAGGTATAGGAGCGGGATTGACTATGGCCGCTGCTGCTCTGGAACCTGTCAAAGATGCTGTCGTGCATACTATCTCCGCAGGTGATGTAGGTCTTGCTGCGATTGTTGGAACAGCTCTTGCAGGGACGATGGAATACCTCTGGACATATAGGTCTCACCGAAGATAAATCTCTATTTACTCAAAGAATTTTTTCTGTCGCTGCTTCCTTTCTAAGAAAGCTTCGATCAATTTTCTTGTTGATGAATTCAAATTTTCTTGAAGAGATTGTTGTGGCGAAAACCACCTATATTCTTGCAGCTCATCATTCAGTTTGACACTCCCTCCAACAACTTTTGCAGAAAAGTCAAGAAAGACCATATGTCTTTTCTGATGGTATTCTTTTGAGAAAATACTTTCTTGAATTCCAATAAGCTCAATCTTATCCACATCCAAATTTGTCTCTTCCTTCACTTCTCTTTTCACGCATTCTTCTAGTGTTTCTCCCCATTTCAGATGCCCACCAGGAACGACCCAGGTGTTGTTCCATTTATACGAGCGAGCAAGAAAGATATCCCCTTTTTCATTGAGGATTAAAACTCCTACAACAATTTTTGGTACGTTCTGCTTTTCTTCTTCTGTCATCTTCTATTTCACGGCATAAAGAGTAGGTGGTTGCGAACTGCCTTGTTGATAATCATCTTGTAGAAAAGGATAATCATCCGGTGTAAGAAATCTTTGTGCAGGCTCTTGCAGGCGTCTAGCAGCACTTTCCATGCCTTCTAGTAGATGATCTAGTTCTGATTGTAGTCTGCTGGAAATACTGGCATCCTCTTTTTGTCCTCTTGGCGCAACAACAGATAAATGTCTCATCATCGTCCTTGTTTTAGTGCTTGGAATAACTCTTGAAGATTAAACGGTTTTTCATAGACCAAAGCTTGCGGTGAAATTTGCTGTACGACATCTTGCACATCTGAATGTCCGAAGACGGTAGTCACTGCTAATGGCCGTCGGTATCCTGAATCTTGGATAGCCTGTAAATAACGTGGCAGGCAAGAATCTTTTCCTCCGCGTATTGCTCCATGCCCAAACGTCGTCCAATCCAGAACAGCACCATCATATCTCTGCACCAATTCCACTAGTCCCTGTTCATCAGCGAAGGTATAATCAGCTGTGGGATGCACTTCTGCCGGGAGAAACCTTCCATCGATGGTTATTCCTTGTAGCTGTGCAATAATCTCTCGAAGAACTTCCCCCAATTGATCAGCATCAACATATAATACATTCATCGTTTATCTCCTTCATCTATCAGCCAGTATGAAAAAGGTGGTAGGACAGCATAAGCCGCCTTTTGTCAAACCCAAAGCATTTGAAGAATGCCGATGGTTTGTGGAAGCATTCTACTGAGCGTTGTAAACAACTTGCACCGGTTAAGGTTCGCCGTTTCATCGTTCCCTGCACAGACGTCCAAGGGTTAACTCGCTTGTTTTACAACAAGCTTCGCCATATCATTCCATTATGCAGGACGTGCCGTTTCTCTGCCAGAGCTATGCATTTCTGCATCCCTCGTAACAAGGGTAACCAGCACTACTGTGCCAAGAGGTGGGCGGACTTTCCTAAGCAAACCTTTTGGCTCACTTTGTTCGCAAAAGGTTTGAATCCAAATCCTTTCAAGTAGGGTCTTCGCTTACGCTCAACCCCACGACAAACAACATAGCCTATCAGTTCACCTTCAGCTTCCTGCTGCCCCTACCATTTATCCTTAAATAGTAGTTAATTTATAAAGGTTTTCTAAATAAAAGAGATAAAACCCATCCCCATAATGTAGTACTACTATTTGGTAATTAATATAACAACATTTATAAATGCAGGTTCTTTTTGTTGAATGATGGAAGTATCAGTGGGATTTGAAAGAGCTGTAGTTGACGCGTCGTATAGAAGTTCCTTTCTTCATTCTTTAGCAGCGGAAGGGTTGCCAAGATATGTTAGCAAACTGACCTATAATCCAACTTCAATAGGAAACGGAGAAAGTGAGACACTCATGAGAACTGTTCCCAATCCTCTGGCAAGATTATTCATCAAAGGAACAGCGTCAACTATTGAGATTTTTCCTGCGGCTTTCTCACCAGATATTGTTCATAGGAATCTTGACGATTTCTTATCAACGTTAGAGGATCATGAATATTTTCATGCGCAAGAATTCTATGAACGTCCGAGAGTCATTGCCCACCCACTCTGGAGGCGATTGGAATTCGTTAGAAGAGCATTAGGTGATGATCATTTTGAGGATTATGTGAAAGCGGTTAAAGAGCATGACAAAGATGTTGAACGAAGGGCAGTTGAACATCAAATAAAGAAGTTCTCTCAACGGAATTGCTCTCCTAAATATCAAGTTTATCGGGCTATGGAAGTAGCGAGTTTAAATCCTTATCACCCACCAATAGCTGTCAAACTTTAAAATAAAATGTTAGACCCTTAGTAGATTTTTGTTAGAAAATAATACATCTAAACAATTTCCACTCTCAACAACAATTCTTCCATGCCTTTCTTGTGCCCTGCACCGACAACCGCAAGGATATTCTTCTCTGGATAGCTCTTGGTCAATTTTACCAGCTGCTTCACCATGTACCTATTACGATCATCTACGAGGGTTTTATAGACATTAGGATAATCATCTTTTAATTTCTTCATCATCTTTTCCACGAGCTCTGTGCTAGGAACTTTTTTTAGATCAACCTTGTCTAAGCCTAATTCCTGAAGCTGTTTTTTCCCCGAAAATATCCCTTTGACAATATCTCCCGCAAACTGAAATCGTTCTTTCCAACTCAGGCTTTTTGAAAATTCCTGAAGAGTCTTTTGGATCGGCTGATCGATAAAGGCTACGATCAGCTGCCGTTTCTTCGCTTCAAGGATGGCTGTCCTCATCTCGGAACCGGGGTCTGAGCCGACTAACTGGCCAAGCTTTCCCTGGACGAACTGCCCTACTTTGACAAAGACAAAACCTTTCACTCCTATCTTAACAATATCTTTCATTGAAACGCTCGTTTTCTGGTGGCGAAGCAATCCAGAAGCGCGTTGCACATCAAGCTCTACCGCTACGATGTCCGGTTTTTTGTTCTCAATAGCATTTTTTATTTCTTCTACACTTTCCTTGGCAATGTGAGAAGTGCCGATGATGGTGATAGCCATTTCTGCTAGTCGATGATAGAAAAGTATTTAAAGCTACGGTATTTCGATTACCCTACCGAACGAGGTGGTCATCCATGTTAAAAATGAAGCGTGTTTCACAAGCTTACGATTTAAAAGTGTTTACCGATGCCGGCGATTATTTTGGAGATATCGAAGACGGCATCATTTCTGGCAACAAAGTATTTGGCTGGAAGATCAAAGCCACAAAGAATTCCTTCTTAAGCAGGGTCTTGGGCAGCGCTAAAGGGGTTATCGTCCCTCATCAGCTGGTGAAGGCAGTCGGCGATGTGTTGATCATCTCAAAATCCGCTGTACCTACCGGCCATGCTGAAGAGGGTGAAGAATAGATGAATTACGAGAAATGTTATCTTGACCTACTCAATTACCAATACCTTCAGGGCGCTTTTGAAGAATGGGATGATTTCTTATTGATTGCTGCTTAATTAGAGATTATTTTTTTCTAGTTCCTTTCTTTTTTTCTTCCATTATTACTAGTATCCTTTTCCCGCTTTAAAAATACCTTCTTTCCATCAGAGTACATATCTAGTTCTACAAAGAAAATAGTGGCAGGTCGGAAAATTCAGCGAGACTTCATGTAAAAAGTAGCTTGATTGGTGGATGTTTAAGCACATAGTCTCGCAACTGATTGTGTCTTACGAAGCCATTAATGAATTTTCCATCTTGACCAAGCCACTATCTTCAACCGAACTAAATACGTACCCATCAGAGAAATGATTAAATATACTTGTATATTATCAAGGCTATGGAATTGTTTTCCTTAGTGACGATCATCATCATTGCTGTAGTTCTTGTTTCCACCATCCGTCTGCTGGCCCATAGCTTAAAATTCATGTTATTCAGCTTGCTGCTGATGTTGCTTGTCGTGTATATTTTTGGTATTTCTTATATGGATATCATCGGTGTTGTGGTGAAGGCGTTGTTATGGGTGATTTGATTGGAAGGAGAGATGATTGTTCAGTGGAATAAGCAGTAGATTCACCTTGTCTTTAGTTAAATAAAATTTATAATAGATAGATGTTCTGAACGTAAAATGACCACATTGGCGATTGTCGGCGGTTCGGGAGCTAAAGGAGTAGTTGAAGCTTTAGGGTTAGAGGCACAGGTAGAATCAGTTCAAGTCTTCAATAATGGCCATGCCAGTTCTATAGCGAGTCCTTCAACACCATTGGCTGGACCTCCTTCTCTTGGATTTAAGGCGAGAGTTGATTATTTACACTTCTATTCTGGAGAAACTGAAGTTTATTTTGTTCTGAGGCATGGCCAGAACCATGATGATCTTCCCGCAAAATTAGATCAACGAGGGATCATTTTTTTCCTCAAATATAAAGGAGTTAAGGACGTTATTTTAACTTCAGCAACAGGTAGTTTAGACACCACTATCCCTTTAGTTGACCATGGAGGGATGGTGATTAACTCCGGAACTTTCCGCGGCTTTGGCTATCATGGGATTTCATTTAATGATCCTCAGAATCCTCATGCGGTATTGGCTCAGCCTTACGATAAACAACTGAGGCAATTATTGTTAAACTCAGCTCATGAAGTCCCTAGATTAAGAGCTTGTGATGGGGGCCTTTATATCCAGAATGAAGGGAATTCTTTTGAATCCCCCGCTGAAATTGCTGATTTATATTGCCGGTTAGACGCTCCGGCAGCCAGGGTCCGTGATATAGAGCTTCTCTTAAGGTTAAGCAAGTCATCGGAAAATGCTATGGTCCGTTCTTCCCTGGAACAAGAACGAGACCGTTATCAAAGACTTGGGAAACAATTGACGGTAAAGTATGCCCAAGTGAGCATGAATGCCGTTCGTGAAACCATCTTAGGTCTGGAAAAAGAATTAAGAATAGCTTTGGTCTCTTTTCCCGTAAATTATGGTGCGGGATTAGTTCCAGACGAACAAGTTGACCATGACCGAACGAGGCATGCTATTGCTCATGCCACAGGACCATATATCGTTCCTTTCTTGAGGGCAGTGATAGAAAATGCTCCCCAATATCTTCAGCAAAAAGCTTAATTTGTTCCACCTTTCGTTCAGGTTTCCTGCCTTATTTTCTACAATGATAAAGCTTATAAAATAACATTCATCCTGACAACGTATGGAATCTACCATCTGGACAGAGAAGTATCGCCCGTCTACCTTTGAAGAAGTGAAAGGGCAGCAAGACATCGTCCAGAAGATGAAGGCTTTTGTCGATCAGAAGAATCTTCCTCATCTCCTTTTTGCCGGTCCGGCTGGTGTGGGAAAAACAACTTTATCCTTAGTCATTGCCAAACAGCTCTTTGGAGAAACATGGAGAGAAAATACGTTAGAATTAAATGCATCGGATGAACGTGGCATTGATGTTGTTCGAGTAAAAGTAAAAGATTTTGCCAGGACGAAAGCTATCGGCGATGTTCCTTTTAAAATAATTTACCTTGATGAGTCTGATGCTTTGACCAAAGAAGCGCAGCAGGCTCTGAGAAGGACGATGGAGAACTATACCAAGACGTGCAGATTTATCTTAAGCTGTAATTTTTCAAGTAAAATAATCGACCCGATACAGAGTAGATGCGCGGTCTTCCGCTTTAAGCCTTTGAGCAAGGAAGAAATATTCACGTTGATCGAGAAAGTCGCTGGTAAAGAAGACCTTCAGGTGACTTCTGAAGCAAAAGAAGCATTATTTCAAGTATGCGAAGGAGATTGCCGAAGATTAGAGAACATCATGCAGTCCTGTTCCGTCATGAGCAAAAAGCTGGATCAGGAATTGATATATTCTATGGCTGCCGTTGCCAAACCGAAAGAGGTCAATGAGCTGATGAGTCTAGCAGTAAAAGGCAATTTTATCGAATCGAGAAAAAAACTCCTTCATCTGATGCTGGATTACGGCTTATCAGGTTTAGATGTCATCAAACAGATGCAGAAAGAGATCTGGAATCTTTCCTTACCAGACCAGAAGAAAGTAGAATTGGTGGATAAATGCGGGGAGATTGAATTTAGGATGGTGGAAGGCTCTGATGAATATCTGCAGTTAGAAAGTTTCTTGGCCTTTATGACGTTAGTTGGGATTCGATGAAGGAAGAAAAACTGTATTTTGATAATGGAAACGGCGTGAAATTATGGGGGATACTTTCTCACGGAACTGGCAGGACGCAAGGACCACTCATTATTCTTTGTCATGGTTTTACAACACAGAAAAATAATTCAACTAATCTTGCCTTAACAGAGATATTAAATCGTAAAGATATTTCTACATTCAGGTTTGATTTTTTTGGCCATGGTGAAAGTGGAGGGAAATTCGAGCATATTACAATATCAGAAGGGGCAAATGATATTTTATCTGCTATTGCTTTTCTTAAAGGACGAGGATATTCAAAGTTAGGTCTTTTTGGTTCTAGTTTTGGTGGAATTTGCAGCTTGATGGCCGCTTCAAAAACCGATGACTTATTTCTATTGGTTCTTAAGGCACCCGTATCAGACTATAGAGCAAAAAGGAGAGAGAGTATGGGTGAAGAGGGGATTAAAAAGTGGAAGGAAGACGGCTATTATATCCATATCAATTCTAAAGGAGAGAGATCAAGGTTAAATTATTCTTTTTATGAAGATTTTGATACCAATATTGCTTATGATATCGCTAAAGATATTACCATTCCTACTCTTATTGTTCATGGAGATCAAGATGAGTCTGTGCCGATAGGGCAGAGTAGAAAGACAGCTTCTTTACTTCCTGATTGTCAGATGGTGATAGTAGCTGGTGCTGATCACCGCTTTACAAACCCCAAACACTTTCAGGAAATGATAATGGCAATAAGCAACTTTATCCTAAAAAAATTTAAAAAATAAAGAAAATTAAAAAAATACCAATCAATTCACGCTTTCTTTAATCCTTAACTTCTCTTGCGCCAATTCTCGATACTTATACTTTGCTGTGAACGTGACTACCTTTGTAAACAGATCTCCTTCCTGTAAAGGCTGTTTTAATTTACAGACGACTTCTGCCTGATTATCAACGAACCTAGCTACATTTTCCCTGCCGCCAGATTTGCATTCCCATCTTTCTGGCTCATCGATCTCATATCCTACTTGATCAAATCTGGCATCAAAATCCTCTCCTAGGAGTGTAGAATCTCCCGTGCCAACATTCTGCAGCTTGATCCTTAAGACGATGATCCCTTTTCCAGCAGAATCTTCTTCAACGGCCGTTATAGCAATTGGAGCTCCCGATAAGGCAAACGTCTTGCTCTGCTGAACTTCACAGATCTTCTTGTCGCTTAAATCTTCCTTGAAGCAGACATCATTGATGATGACATGCGTCTTGTAATCATAGGCATACTCTACATTCCAATTGATGTCCGTAAAGCTGGTTATTGCTTGGGTATATTTAGCCAATGCGCTGGGAGTGAAGGAAACGATCTCTTCTCCTCCTTGTGGATCAAACTCAGATACTTTCTCAATCTCTTCTTTATTGTTGACCGTCCATTGAGGGATATTCTGGAAATCTGCTTGGGCTGGTCCTAATAAGCGCAGCGTAACTTTTCCTGCAGGAACTGGCTCTTCTCCTTTATTGGTTAACAGAATCTCTAGCGGAAAATCTTCAGAATCATAGATGGTAAAGATGCCATCTTCCAGCACTCCAATGGGCTCGAATACTGCCTTCAATCCTTCTGTGCCGCCGATGAACACTCCTGTATTTGCTCCAGAATTGTTATCATTACCAGAATTACAGCCCGCAATAACTATGCTAAGCACCAAGACTAACGCCACCAATGTTTTTTTCATGGGAACAACCTCTTTGATGATGATAGTTTAAGAAAAGAATAAGTGTATTTAAATGTTTTGAAGAAGCGCCGCATAATTCTCTTATTTGTCTTCCCTTTATCCCGGAAGAACTTATTGAGGTGTCTTGATGATCTTTACTTGCCGTATGAAGTTCTGAATATAGGAATAATCCAAGTTGATTGATAGTGGTGTTTCAAAGGCGCTGCCGCTGGCAACATCAAACGTGCATACTATTTTCCCATTGCCATTATTTAAGCGTACAATACCATCATGGGGCTTACAATCAATCATACTACCGCCGCTTAAGCTGACGGTATATTCTACTTTGTCAAGGTCACGATAATCCAAGCCAACTTGACCGCAGTTCCTGATATCTGCCGTGGGGCTTAATACTCTTCCTGAACCAAAGTTCTGGATGGAAATGTCAAATACTGCCTTGCTACCGACCATATCCACACCAACGTTAGTGACTCCTACTGGTCCTCCTTGCCCTCCTCCCATGCCCACATCACGGCTCTGGCAAGATTTCTGTTCCGATGTGACTTGATACAATACTGGATCGACACAGACTAAAGGGTTTGCCGAGGTGTGGTAATTATAACACGTCAGGAAATTTAATTGAGGGCTGTATTCATATACATTATCTGGCAGCTGAATGCTAGATGAGCTAAATTCCAGCTGGTTATATCCCCCCTCTACATTGTAAACACTTTTCCCTTCAAACACATCAACATTTTCTGCGCAAGAGCGAACAGTATTCACTCCTCCGGAAATGATGTTGGGGTCAAACCCAGTTATTTGCACGAAGCAATCTTGTGCTTCTAAATCATCATTACCTCTGTTCTTTAGCTCGACAAGGGCGACGAATTCATTAAGGTCATAGATGATTGGTGGGGGATAGTTTGGCACTAATTGAACTTCAACTCCTTGCGTTCCTGTTCTAACTTGCTGCAATACACTTTCGGTGTCATAGACATCTTCTCCGGCACGAATACTCCCTCCACAAGACACTAAGAATAAAGATACTACTATCAGCACAGCTATCACACTTCTTTTCATAAGTCCTTATAAATGAAAAAACGTATATAAGCTTTTTGGTCGGCTTCTCCTTCAAGTTCTCTGTCTACGTCATCGTATTCGCTTCTCCCGTCTGGAGAGAAAAGATTATAAATAGGCTATTT
>DATDXI010000042.1:0-7274 GCA_035289385.1 Candidatus Nanoarchaeia archaeon
ATTATTATAATCACATCTTAAATCAGAAGTGCTGCAAAAACCATTGGAATTGCTTCCTCCACCATTATCGGTGGTACATGCTGCTGCTGGGCTTTGGCAGTCATCATAAGGGCTGCTTTCCCTCGTGCCGCAGCTGTCATAATAGTATAAGTCGTTGTTATAGCATCCGAGATGATGTCTGGCAGTGCAGGGCACCGTGCAGGCACTTCCGTCCCACTCTTTTCCGGAAGGGCAGCAATAGTCCGTTTCTCCAAACGCGTCAATGTCACAATAATTGCCTGATGCGCATTCATCTCCTCCAAACACATCACAGTCTCCTTCCCCTTCCGTGCAAGCGCAACCGGCAGTTAAAGCCTTGTCACAATAATCATCATTTCCTTCTCTGCTCAGTGTTTGATATTGTGGAGAAGTGCTCGTCTGGCACGAGTTCGTGCTGGGAGAGCAATATTCGTCATAGATAGTTCTCGACTGCCGAATGTCTTCACTGCTGCCATAACAATAGTAACTGCCCCATCCCCCTTCAGTATAATCAGTACAGGACTCATAACTTCTCCATTCAGTTGCACAGTTGGAATACCTCCATTTTCTTAAACGAGCATCACCACTGCAGGAATATTCATTTAGCCATCCTTCAGAACATACAGTATAACAAGAAGAGCCATCGAATGCTTCATCGCTGTCACAACAGCCATCATTGCCTAAAAATGTTCCATCACTGGCACAGGTGAGTCCTGATGCGCATTCACTGTTGGA
Organism: Candidatus Nanoarchaeia archaeon; assembly: GCA_035289385.1. Classification (GTDB taxonomy): domain Archaea; phylum Nanobdellota; class Nanobdellia; order Woesearchaeales; family GW2011-AR9; genus JACOZM01. The sequence continues at coordinate 754 of DATDXI010000042.1, forward strand.
GTCACAATCAGCCTCATCGTGTACGCATCTCTTGGTCGTATGGTCATATAATACAGTACAATAATCTCCATTGCCCTCCTTGCTCATTAATTTCCAGCAAAGAAGCTGTCCGAAGGTGATCATGTCCGTGCACTGATAGACTGCAGTTGGCGTAGTTCCATATGACCCTTCAGAGCTGCATGAACCAAAGGTGTTGCTATAATCAGAACAGGAGGCAAGGACAGTAAATGAACCTGATTCATTTTCAATAGGAACTTCTTTTGTGGAAAAATCCAGAGCCGTAGTGTCAATAGATTCATCATAACCGCTAGGGGTATATTCCCTTTCCTCTAGCATCAATTGCTTAAGCTGCTGTGAAGTAGTATAATAATCATCGCCTACTAATGATTCTTCCTTCGACAGATAATGATCTATCAATAGTTTATAGCCATCGGTGGAAACTGGGCTGATGCTCATAACTTTATTTATGTTGAACCAGATGAATGAATCATCATAAGAGATGACATCGTGATTAGATTCCTGTGTATATGAAACATCAGTTCTTAAAGGGAGGTGAGCATAAAGGTACTTTCTTAAATCGGTTGAGTTTTGGAATAATGCTTCGGAGTATTCATAGATATGGCTATCATATTCATACTTGTACACCGTTTTTGAGACATACTCTCCAGCAAATCTATTGTCGTTCTCTGTAACGATGAGATTATAATTACTGATCTCTGGAATAGAATCCGATGGTGGTGATGAATTATCATCCTGACTGTCATCCTCTTCACCAAACCACACTCCCAGATCAACAAAGCCAGAGCCATAGTCAACATCCTTCCCTTCAACTCCTAAATCGACGGCGTTATTTTCCAACATAAATTTAATCTGCGCCGAAGAAAGATCCCCTTCTTTTTCCAGCAATAAGGCAACAGCTCCAGAAACAAAAGGAGTGGACATAGAGGTTCCGCTTTTCGTTACCCCTTGAACAGTGATGTCAACACCCGGAGCAACTACATCCGGCTTGATATATGAGCCGAAATCCTGTCCCGAACTGAAGCTGGCTTTATGGAGATTATTGTCTACCGCTCCCACCGTGATTGCTGGCTCATAATTTCCGGGAACCGTCACTCCGGTAAATCCCAGACAGCTTCCACCGCAATTACCGGCAGCGACCACGGCCTTAAGATTGGCATCGATAGCCGCTTGTAATGCTTCCTCAATCAGGACATCCGGCTCAGCAAAAGGGGCGCCTAAGCTCAGGCTGATGATATCGGCTGCATCATCAGTAGCAGGATTTCCATCCGGATCGATCGCCCAGTAGATGCCTTCAATGATTGATGCGGTCGTTCCTTCTCCTCTATCATCGAGGACTTTTCCATTATAGAAGACAACTTCCGGAGCGACGGCTTTCACGATCCCTGCTACCTGCGTGCCATGCCCATTGCTGTCGGCAGGGTTTGTTCCGATAAAATCTTTTTCCAGATCAACAACTAATCCAGAGCCAATGCCCGTATCTAATACTGCTATCCTGATCCCTTGACCAGTATACCCATGTTCCTGAAAAAGGCTGGAATGAAAGAGCGGCAAAGAATCTTCCAGCAGCAGGGCATATTTCCTGTTCGCGTAAATCTTCTGGACTTCCTTGCTGGCAGATAATGCTGCCAGGCTGTCCTTGCTGATGGTGGTATGGATGACATCATCTCGGATGAACTGTTTTTTTAAGCTCTGGGAAGAAATCAGGTTTTTCATCGGCCTTCTGAATTTGACCAGAACGTCCAACTCTTCTGTTTGGCTATCAACAAGTATCTTATCTACCTTCCCTGCAGCGATTCCCAGGGGTAGTTGTTTTCCGATAGAAGGGTTAGCAGTATCAGCAGGGTCTGTGAATGAAACGGCATAACTAACGTTAGACAGTAATAGAATGAACAGTAAGACTACCCACCCCGACCTTACCATATCTCTTTAATGAGCACTAGAGTACTTAACTTTTGCGGTGTTTTAGAGATTATTATCACTTAGAAGCTATTGTCACTTGATTATGGAACGATACACCTGTCTCAAAGAAAGCGTACGTATTTAGTTCGGTTGAAAATAGTGGCTTGGTCAAGAGGTAAAATTCTGTGACCTGCAAACAAGCAAACTCATTTGCTTCGTTTGCTTGCAAGCATAAAATGTGAAAACTATCACATTTTAGCTCTGAAATAGAATATGTTCTATTTCATGAGTCACTAGCTTCGTAAGAAAAGTCTAGTTGCAAGGCTTTCTACTTAAAACTGATAGAAATGCATTCCTTTCACATTAAGCCTTGCTGAATTTTACGTGACCTGAGTGAGCAAGAGTGAGCTCTTGCAGGTCAATGCCACTATTTTTGTTGTTGAACTAAATACCTACACCAAATAGGCTCTGTCCTAAATCTCGTTCCACTCAGGTCAGCACGGACTCGCTTTGCTGATGTGCTTCGTAGAATGTGGCACCTTCCCGTAAGGAACATCCCCTTCCACAAGCAAATGTTTAAGCAAAGAAACGCTCGTATGAAACGTGCTGACCACATTTAGGACAGAGCCCACCAAATAAGTAATTTTATAAACCGGAAAATACTCCTTTACGAAAAGAGAGGTGATAGGAGTTGATTGTAACGAGCTGTGGCAATTCTAGAACTATAGCCAAAAAGCTGGCCAAGAAATTATCTGTCCCCTATTCTCCGCTGACCTTGACTTCTTTTCCCGATGGTGATATCTACCTGCGCTATAATACGGATGTGAAGGGCAAAAAAGTGATCATCGTACAGTCTTTCCAGCCCTTATCCGATGCTTCTCTCTTCCACATCATCTTTGCCGCGGAAGCAGCAAAAAACCAAGGGGCTAAGAAAGTTATTCTAGTATCTCCTTATTTAGCCTATATGCGCCAAGATAAGGCCTTTAACCACGGTGAAGCGGTCTCCAGTCGGATCATGGCAAAGCTCTTAAACCAGTGTATCGATAAGATCATTACCATCGACCCTCATCTGCATCGCTATAAATCATTGAGAGATATTTTCACGATTCCTGCAAAATGCCTTACGGCCAATCATCTGATCGCGCAATATATCGGCAAGCATTTCAAGAACGAAGTGATCATCGGTCCAGACTGGGAATCCTACCAATGGGCAGAACATATCGCTAAAGATATTCACGTTAACGTTACCGTGCTGGAGAAGACTCGATTTTCCTCCCGGAAAGTCAAAGTGAAGATGATGAATACTATCCCTCTACGAGGGAAAAATGTCATCATCGTTGATGATATCATCTCTACCGGGCATACGATTGCCGAAGCTGCCAAGCAGGCTCAGAAGTTAGGTGCATTATCCATCACTGCTATCGGTGTCCATGGTCTATTTGTCGAGAATGCTCTCGATACGTTAAAGAAAGCAGGAGTTTCCAACATCATCACGACAAACTGCATCGAGCATAAGACCAATAAGATAGATGTCACTCCGTTATTGCTGGAAGAGCTGAAGAAAGAGAAATAGATCTCACCTAAACATTCTTATGTATCCTTTTATCTGTATCTCCACCAGCGATCATCATCCCAATTTTTTCGGGAATGCTTCCATCGGTAATAATCTTCTTCCTCATCCCATGGATTGATGTACTGTCCATCAACTTTATTGTAGCGGTATTTGGCTACTGGCTCAGCATGGCTGTACATTATGACTGGAACCTCTATCGTCGTTACCGGAACTTCATAGCAATGATAGCGTCGGCAATAGATCCACGTTTTTACCGTAGTATCTGGCTGCTCGTCGCTATCAGCTTTCCTATTGACAGCATCATTGACTTTTCCCAAGTCCATCAGCATCTCTTCCGTAGAATCATACGTTACGACCAGCACTTTTTCTGTTGCCTTTCCACTGGCAGCAAGAGCGCTTCCTGCCACAAGGAGCAGGAGTATCGTCCATAGAAGGTATTTTTGGGAGATATTTTTTTTGGTCATAAATAGTAAAATAGCCAAGGGGTATTAAATGATTTTAGTTACTGGAATAGATAGGTTGGTTGCTATACCAGATGGTTGTTGTATGAATGTTAAGGGTATTAAATTATCTGCCATGTCTGCTGCTCCTCAAGAGAAAATATTAAGATCTTTTTTGAAGCCAACTATTTTTTTTCCTTGTTTCATCAGAATACACATAATTTACTCCTGGCAAGGCGACGGTATAAGTTTCAGTTTCAGAAACATAAACATGCATGCATAAGGCTGTATCGTCATTTAGGCTGTTAGGTTGTGGCGACTTGCAAGAGATGTGGTGGTCGACATTTTTTCCTGTAATCAGATCAATACACTCCTGAACGTCTGTGGTTACCATAGCTGTTCTTCCAGGTATTTGCTCTACTTCAGTTCTATATCTCCTCTCAAAATTATCGATAGGCTCCGTAAACTGAACTTCCTGTAATCCTAGATATCTCTCCTGAGGGAATATCTGGTTTCCTCTCTGGAGTATTTCCCATAATTCTGGTAATTTTTCTGCTTTGGTTATCACAGTCGTCAAAACGTCTCCTTGTCTTGGTTGTATTTAAAATTACTTTGTCTAAAGAACTTCATCTAAAGAACAAAATACAATATCACCGGCAGGATCAGGCAGCTATAATTTCCTTATTCTATATTTCCCCACTTCGACAATGATCAGGGAATTGATCAGGTCTTGTACATTGATGGTAGTGAGGAAGTTAATAACTATCTTCTTGATCTGTTCTGTGGTAAAAAAGTAGGGGAGACGTAGAATAACTAATCCATAATGCGAGCCTTTAGGGTAAACCTTTAAACTCCCTAGCTCCAAATCTTTTGTGATGAGGATCGCCTTTTCCTGTTTAGCATAAGCGGCAATCTTTTTATCCGGCGCCCCACGCATGATATTTTTTACGTGCTCTGTTTCAAAGCCTAACTGTTCTAATACATCAATCAACGACAACGGTAAATTTTCATCTAAGATAATTTTCATCGTTAAGCAACAGCTTTTTGCACTTCTTCCCCGCGAATAAAAGAGGCAGCATAGCGAATAACAGCAAGAATCTGTTCTTTGTTAATGTTGTACTCTCGTTGGATCTCTTCATACGTCATTCCACCTTCTAACCATCCAAGAACATCATCCACAGTAACCCTTGTTCCCTTAATCGTTGGTTTTCCATGCCGTATCCCCTGATCAATGATTATTTCTGCCATCATATCACCAATGTTAGCTTTATATATAAATTAATTGATGAGAATTTCACAACACAAAATACAATATCACCGGCAGGATCAGGCAGCCCATCAGATGGCTCTTGCCGATATTCCAGGAAGAAGCGACGATACCAAGAGCCGTAGCTGTCAGAAGAATAGTTAATCCAATAAATCCATCAAAGAATATTGTTAATATGGTGATGAAGCCGATGATGCTCCAGACGACGGTGTTGTAATTTACTTTCACGATGAACTTGGCAAATTGTTTGGAGATGATCAATGTAATTATCGTCGCTATCCCCCCCACAGCAACAGACACCCCTAAAAACAAGAGCATCGCCGTCAGATCTATTTTTCCCATCAGCTGATTGACGGCAACGATTGCTCCGTTCCTGGCTTTATCTAACAGATATGCTGTGCCGATGGAGATGAGCATGTTCGCCGTATTGATTCCTCCGACTAAAGTCAGAAAACCTTCATCGCCGATATCTCCCACCATTTCTGTAGCGACGATAGCGCCTTGTGAACTGCCAAAGCCTGGCAAAAAGCCAGCTATAAAACCGACGCCTGATGCCGCGGAAATAGCTTTAGCCATTTTCTTCCTTGATATTTTCAACGGCTGGGAAAGGTCTTGAGGAGGAATAACACTTTTCTGCAATAAGCTTGTCAGCAGCAATGAGAAGCCAAACAATCCCGACAATAATGGAAATAGCGGCTGCCGGAGCTGTGGCAGGCCGTTAAGGACAATTAACCCTAAACAGCCGGCTAAGAAAAAGGCAGTAAAGCTTTTCAAACGTTTTCCTTTATCCTTGAGGATCATGTAAGCCATGATCAAGATAAGGATGTAGCCGATCAATCCCTCGACGAGAGAAGCTGTTTTGTCCATCAGGAAAAGGAATACGGGAAAGAAGAGTGTTCCTACCAACAAACTTCCTAACGAGCCGATAAGAGTGTAGATGACGGCATTATGCCCTTCTCCCCTATGCAGCAATCGATGCCCGGGAAGAACATTTAATTCCTGTCCGGCGTCAGGAGCTCCCAGATAGATCCCCGGAAGAGTATCCAGGAAGGTGTGAGTGATCGCTAGACTGATGATGAAAACTCCTAAGATGATGGGAGAAGTGAACTGCAATAGCAGAGGAGAAAGAGAAACGACGATGACCGAAACGAGATTCACATGGATTCCCGGAGTGATGCCGGTGAAGATGCCGGCAAAAACTCCCGACAACAACGCTATCATCACGCTTACCCATTCCATGATGACAGCAAGAAGCTTCTTATTTATTATGTTTTAGACCTAGGAATATCGATGTTGGACGGGTAAATGACTATTCAAACTA